>NZ_CFIGVI010000036.1:0-7271 GCF_984588085.1 Wandonia sp. | reverse complement strand
AAATAAGCATATCAAAACTAATAGCAAACATCTCTAACTCTTTTTGAAATATTTTTTTTCACCAAAGAAAATTCTACCTTGCGTATCTTTGATAGCAATTTCATCCCCTAAAAACGGATTCTTGATTATTTTTATAATAACCCCCTCAATCCAATCACTCAAGCCTGTAAGAGAAGGACTAGCTTTAGCCTTTTCTTTAAGATGAAAAACTTCTTCAACCATACTTCTACAATTTATCTTACCCTCTAACAAAGTTAGGAAAATTTTTCATCCCTGCTAAATACATATCCCAACGTCTCTTTCTATTCCTCCATTATGTACATCCAACACCTACAATGTACCTATCAGAACAAGAAAGGAGTCAGATAAATCTGACTCCTTTCATTTGTACCTACGTATCTCTTAAGCTAACTTCTTATCTTATATCTTTCGTATCGTATCAGATACGAACGATCCAATTGAATTTATCTTCCGATTTCCCGGATTTGATTGCGTTTAACTCATTGTAAACACGCTTTGAAAATTCTCTTCCCTCAATTTCAGGAAGTTTATAGTCCGTTCCCTGGTGGTGAATGACATCAATATGTGCGATGGTCGCAGCAGTTCCGGCTCCAAAAGCTTCCTGCAAACGTCCTTCTTTGATAGCAGTGATAATTTCTTCCACACTTACGCGGCGCTCTTCCACTTCGTATCCCCAGTCATTTGCCAGGTCAAGTACCGAACGCTTGGTAATTCCGCGTAGAATTGTATCTGCTTCTTCCGATGGAGAAATGATCTTGTTATCAATAACAAAAACGATGTTCATTGTTCCACTCTCCTCGATATACTTGTGCTCAATGGCATCTGTCCAGATCAACTGGTGGTATCCTTCTTTCTGTGCCAATCGTGCCGGGTAAAGAGAAGCCGCGTAGTTTCCTGCTGTTTTTGCTCTCCCTACTCCTCCCTGAACGGCGCGTGTGTAATACTCTTCTATTTTCACACGAAGCGGCTCCGGGTAATATTGTCCGACCGGACAGGTAAAAATCATGAATTTATACGTATCCGAAGGTTTAATCCCTATGAATTCGTCTGTAGCGAATAAATAAGGGCGGATATATAAAGCAGAATCAGCCGAAGAAGGAATCCATTGTTTGTCCGTCTTCACCAATTCATTCACCAGTTTTACAAATACTTCTTCCGGAATTTCAGGCATACACAAACGCATAGCTGACTCCTTGAATCGCTTTGCATTATCGTACGCACGAAAAACAGCCACGTCTCCATTTTCCATACGATAGGCTTTCATCCCCTCGAAAATGGATTGTCCGTAGTGAATTACGGAAGAGGCCGGATGCAATTTGATCGGCTCAAAAGGAACGATCTCAGGCGCCTGCCATTCTCCGTCCTTATAGTCCATCACTAACATGTGATCCGAAAAAACACGTCCGAAAGGCAGGTTATCAAAATCTACCTGATTAATGCGTGATTCTGCAACCGGCTTTACCTGAATTTCTAAGTTATCAGTAACCATAATTTCTCAAATTTGCGAGCACGAAGATAGCGATTTTTTCCGATTCTTTCTCTTTTAAAGGCAGGGGCTATCATCAATATATGTTAATTCTCTGTAAAGTTCTCAATCCTCTACCTGCAAAGCATCCACAGAAATTAAGCTGTTGTACTGGCTATTTCCATCTTCAAGTTGTATTTTTGGTCTTCCGGTTGGTATGGTATCAAAACTGTATGGTACGCTCCGGAACAATCAAAGTACAGACCGATTTGAGTAAAAGTCTTGAAATATTAGAGAAATACTGGGGGTATCCGTCCTTTCGTCCGTTGCAACAGGAGATTGTAGAATCTGCTATCTACGGACATGATACGCTGGCTCTTCTCCCTACCGGAGGAGGAAAATCAGTCTGTTTTCAGGTACCCGGACTTGCACGGGAAGGGGTTTGTCTTGTTATTTCTCCGCTTATTGCTCTCATGGAAGATCAGGTGCTAAATCTGCGAAAAAAGGGCATTAAAGCGGAAATGATTGTCAGCGGGATGAGTCTCCGTGAGATTGACATTGTACTGGATAATGTCCGGTTTGGTAACACCAAATTTTTATACACTTCTCCGGAACGACTCAAAAGTCGTTTGTTCCTTGAACGGGTAAAGCAGATGAATCTGGGATTGATTGCAGTGGATGAAGCCCACTGTATTTCTCAATGGGGGTATGACTTCCGACCTGCTTATCTCGATATTGCCAACCTGAGAGCTTTACACCCCGAAACGCCTGTTATCGCTGTCACAGCTACCGCGACGGAGAGGGTTAAGGAAGACATTGTCCATTACCTGCAATTAACAAAACACCGTTATTTCGAGGGGGATTTTTCCCGTAAAAACCTCTCCTACGAGGTCTATCACGTGGAAAATAAGGAACAGGCTCTATTGTATATGGCTAATAAATTCCGGGAACACTCTGGAATTATTTACTGCCAGACACGAAAAAGCACGAAGCAGGTGGCTCTGTTGATGCGATCCAATGGAATTACCGCTGATTTTTATCACGGCGGACTAACCCGAGAACAACGTACTGCGAAACAAAATAACTGGTTGCAGGGAAAGACCAAAGTGATTGTTGCCACCAATGCGTTTGGGATGGGAATCGATAAACCCGATGTCCGGTATGTGTTTCACTATGAGTTTCCTGATTCGCTGGAAGCTTTTTATCAGGAAGCGGGACGCGCCGGAAGAGACGGACTTCCCTCCCGTACAATGGCGTTTATCGGTGAAGGTGACCTCAGTGAAATTGAACGTAAAGTGCAATTGCGTTTCCCCGACCCCGAGGAAGTAAAGATGGTGTACCGCGCTATTTGTAATTATTTGCAAATTGCTATCGGTTCGGGGAAAGAAGAATCGTTTCCCTTTGATATCGGGGCCTTTATTAAAAGATACAATCTGGATGCCGTATCGGTATTCAATGCGTTGAAAATACTGGAACTAAATGAGAATCTTGTGTTCTCCGAAAATGCACTTCACTATACCCGTATGCGTTTTGCTGTGGGGAATAAACCATTGTATAATTTCCAGATAAAACACGAAAATCTCGATCCGCTGATTGCTATGATTTGCCGAACGCATCCCGGGGTTTTTGACAATTATGTAGAACTGGATGAACAAGGATTATTACGCCAACTCCGACTGACGAAACAGGAATTGTACCGCCAGTTGCAATTTATCGAATCGAATGGAATTGCAGAATTTAACTGGCGTTCCGAAATTCCGCGTGTAACCTTTTTACAGGAACGGCTTCCTGATGATTACCTGACGATTTCTCCCAAAGTCCTGAAAACCCGAAAAGATGTCGCTTTCGAAAAACTTGAAAAGGTCCGGCAGTATCTTACCGAAAAAACGTGCCGCAGTATTTTACTGGTTAATTATTTCGGGCAAAAAGGAGAAAAATGCGGTATTTGTGATGTCTGTCGCGCAGACAAAAAAAAGGCTGTTTCCGATGATGATTTGCGCCAGTTGATTCTGGATTATACGCAAGAGGCAAAGAGTATTTCCGAATTGAAACAGCTTATCGGAGCCCGGCATGAAATGGCACTAAAAAGACTGATACTGACGCTTACCGACGAAGGGAAAGTACATGTACAGGAAGGAAAAATACGAAACAGTGCCCCGTGATTCCCCGGAGCACTGCCTCTGTTGCTATTCTATTTAATCTTCTGTTTTTAATGAACAATCAGTTTACCGGAATACGTGTAATGCTCTGTCACACGAACGCGATAATAGTACACTCCCGGACTGATTTCTCCCATGTTTACTTTCATCCGATCAGAGGTAATCTTCTCACGGTAGACGATTGCCCCGGAAATGGAATATACTTCAAGTGCTAACTCTTCTTCATCCGTATGATTGTGTGTCAGGATAAATTCTCCCGTGTTCGGATTCGGGAATAATCGTACCTCAAACCCGGGTTCTTCTGTTATCATTTGGCTGCTCTTCTTCCCGCCACAGGTGATATAATCCGCCTTTGTCGGGTTTTGCAGAATTGTTCCCGAATACTGATCCAACGGGATAGCTGCCGATGGAAGGATAAAGGTCGATGTATCGACTGTACGCGGTTCCGGTTCAAATGCTTTTACTTTATCCGGTTGACTGGCAATCTGGATGCTTTTTATAATGGCTTTTTTCCGGTGATTAACTTGTATTTGCTGTATGGAGTCGACACCACATTGCTCCATACTTTCCAGTATTTCCAGTGCAATTGTTTCGCTTCCTACCTGACGCATAAAGTGAGCTTTGTCCAGTTCGAGTGCAAAAATCTGGTTGTTCATGGGTGCTCCTGCAAACTCATTGGTAAATTCATTCAATAAACGTGCATACTGTCCCTGCAGGAATGTAAATGTCGTTGCCGGCCAGGCTGACAGAGTATCGTTCATTATTTCTTCTTCAACGATGTACTTCATTTCTGACAAAACCAGAGAAAACAGTTCAGGGCTTTTCATAATCTCCCGGCGTGTAATCTGATCTGAAATCAGTTCGTCCAGCAAGGTCATAGCCTTGGCATTATCTCCCTGCGTACTGTCTCTGCGATCCATTTTATACAGAGCGGTCAAAATGGCCACATCCAGACGTACATTGTTATAGCTGGCTGTATTCACAAGTGGCAAGGATGGATATTCCGTGTCGTCGGTATCAAACAAGCTGACCAAATCTGCATTACTGAAGGAGTACACAGGGTTTCCGATGACACCTCCGGCATCAAATACTTGACAAGGTTGTAAGGCTAAAACAGGATCGGTTGGCACAGAAACGGTCTGTCCGATGTAACTTGTCAGGTTGAACTTAGCCGAAGACGGCGGTGTCAAATCATTCGCCCACTGGTTAGCAATCCCGGATACCTCGCAGGGATACCCTGCCATACAGGCCCAGGAAGTAGTTCCTTCTACAAATAAGCCCGGATTGGTTATTTTGTTGTATCCTTTGATCAATTTAAGAGCTGCCGTATTCGCCAGAATAACCGGTCCTGTATGATTGGATTCAATACGGTTGTATCCTCCCAGTCTAAAATATCTCGAAAGATCCATACTGCTGTAATGCGCTTCTAATGTTGAAACGCTTGTACCCAGAAATTCATTACACAACACGTTCATTTTCCCGTAAGAATCGGATACACCATACGCGTATTGATCGATCGTATTTTTCTTGAAGGTTATTTCGACCTGCGAATCATCTGCATACGCACGGGCATTGCCCGGAGGGTTAACAAAGGTGTTGTTGTCAATCACCGAAGCCAGACTCAGGTCTTCTGTCCTGATCGCTGCGTTACAGTTGTCAAAGGTACTGTACGAAATATGGACGTTTCCTCTTTCGTTTTGAATCGCATGGAACAGGTTGTTTGTCCCCGATATGTAACGGTGATTATTAAAATCACTCATAAATACTGTAAGCCGGTTGGACGGCTCAAATAAGTAGGACCAGATTCCTGCGTTATCAAATTCACACTGTCGGAAAGTAGAAGGAGCGGCCACCCGGATGTGTTGGGCTACCAGATCGTTTTCGTTTACAAAACGTACCCGGGTGCTTCTGATCCGCGTAGAGGAGATAATGGCATCTTCCTGTTCGGTACCTTCTGTAAAACGCACCAAACAATGCATAATCCGCAATTCATTCGGCACGTCTCCCTCAGCATCCGGGGTTACCAACAGCATTCCTTTTTGCTCAAACCGGATCAATTCATCGTCCTTGTCATCCCCGATCAGGTAGAGTGCTGTATTCTGGCCCCAGTTGGCATAGTCCATTTCGGTTCCCCGGATAACGATGCGTCCTTTGGCATTGGTTGCTGTTCCTATTTCGAATGTCGTGTTGTCTCCCAGGTTGATCTGTCCGTGGGTGTAATATAACGAGCCGTGCCCTGTCAGCATAAATTCGGAGTTTTCATTTACGGTCATCGGACTCTGGCTCTTTTGCATGACACGCGCATTGTCTTCAATGTGTAAACGTCCTCCGTTCAGGATCAGTTCCGCCCCTTCTTCGAATACCATATTGGAACCGGGGCGCACAATAACTTCTCCCCCGGAGTTAATCACCAGTTTGGTATTCGGGTAAAATACCATTTCCCCGCGTCGTCCTGCTCCGTCTCCCAGGATCAACTGACCTCCGCTGTTAACCGTAACAATGACTTCTTCGGTACCGCATTCGCCTCCACGGACTTTTACCGAGAAAACAGAATTATCAGCTGCCACACCGTCTCCGGAATTACTGAAACCAATCGGTGCTGATCCGTTGACACGCAAAATTCCCTGACTGTTCAACGTAAGATCATGATCCAGTACCGACCGCGTACGAACCGGTCCGGCACCTACCTGGTAGTAGGATTGCGGCAGTACATTCGTTTTTCCAAAGTTAAATGCCGAAGCCGTTAACGAGGTCATACCTGCCGGAATCTCCTCCCCGACCAAATGATATAAAAACCAGGGAGCGATGCGTGGATTAAAAAACGTGTGTAAGGTATTGTTTAGTGTCACGTTCTCCGGATACACTACTCCGTCCTTATCTGTACGATTATAAACGGTCTGGGAAACCGTTGCTATATAATGGTCTATCCCGACTGCCTGATTTTGCTGAAGTGCCTGCACCGGATTGGTAAAAGCGTTCGTGTACACGTTGGAATACCCACTATGCACGCCCCCTGCAAAGTTCAGTGTACTGACAACAGGTGTAAAACTCCAGGCATGAATATTAAAATTGATCAGTTCTGCATACGGAGGAATCATTTGAGGAAAAAGTATCGGTTTCATAGCTCCGCCCGGTGATGAATCTACGGGCTTCATGCCTTCAACCGACCCCGTTTTATTCGAAAGTATAATCGGATAGTTCAATACACTAACGTGAAAGATCCCGGTATAAACAACACCATTTCCATCCGGAGCGGCGCGTATATCTGCAACAGCAAGCGCACTGGTTCCCAAACCAAATGTTATAAAAGGACCAAATGCACTTGCAACGATTCCTCCTACAACCTCCGAATCTCCGTAGTCATCCTGAAACGCTTCCGAATTCACCAAACCGTTCATGAGTACAATGTTACCGGACACTGCACTCAGAAGGGAGGTACCGGGAAGAAAATTCTGGGTTCCTCCAACAGCAAGTTGAGAACCGTTGGCTATGGCAAGTATCTCACAATTTTGGGGCATTCCCAAAACTACATTTTGCTCCGAGTAGTATTGGTTGTGCAAATTAAAAGGATGAAGCGGCCCATACGTCTGAAATGCCAGCATCTGGCGGGAAGCCGGAATATCCAG
>NZ_CFIGVI010000035.1:0-30853 GCF_984588085.1 Wandonia sp. | reverse complement strand
AAACGATTTAACGATATCATACGTTTGTTTGCTCCCAGACATCAGTTCCAACACCTGTTGCTTTTTCCAATCTACAATAAATGTCTCCTGAATATCGTGGTTATTTGGACAACAATTGTTCGCTTTTACAACTAATGGCTTCTGAATACAGCGTATTATAAGTAGCTTTTGAAACTTGTGCATACGTCGTGGCACAAAAAAATAGTATTAGAGCTGTCATCCACCACTTTCCTTGTAACAATCTTACCTTTTCCATCCTGTTCCTTTTTTTGGGATTTGTATAGGTAATACGTGGGGATGGGAAAAGTAACAACCTAAAACGATAACATGGCATTATAGGAATAAAAAATCCTTTTATACAATTATGATTTCGGATAGCAATTTGGATATGTTTCTTTTCTTTGAAACTTGCGTTTTCATATAAATCTCGACCTTCAATAAACACTCCTCTTACTGAATCGTATTCATCCTTAATAACATCTTATTCAACGCGTGCGCAGTTTGTATTACTGTACAATCCAGATTCTTTTTACTTCGTTTTTATTGAAAAGGTTCCACCAAACTCATATTCATCCCCACCCTGATATTTGATTTGGGTAAATGTACCCTTAATTGTATATTTTTTGTCAAAGACATTATGACTCCATTCCCCATTAATTTCAACAAAACTTCCAAAATCTAATGCATATATCATGCCTGATATTTTTTTCCCGTCCTTTTGAAGCTTTGATCCATTAATTACAATATGATCTTTAGTAGGTTCTGTAACCTCAATACTAGAATACTCATCAAATGATTGTGGATATTCATAATGGAAGTACCCCGCATAACTTCCCGATTCAGGTTTATTTTTACTACAACTTATTAGAGTAAAACATAGAAAAAACATAAAAAACGTATTCGTACTTTTCATAACCATAGATTATAATAGCAAGGATTGACATCCATATATATTTGACCACCTGACTAGGTAAACTTCACCATCCCCAGCATAGAAGCGTAAACTATTCATAATCTATCAACTTACCAATCTTTTCTTGAAATAAATTTGAACCGACAGGACTTTTCCGATTTCAGTATGTTGTCTAACGAAGTTGTAAAAATCTATCTATCCTATCACGCTATGGTACAATTCTAATCCACTATTTGCTAGATTAAGGTATTTTTACTCTTGCTTAACCGAGCATCAAAACGGTCTTTATAGACGTTATCCAAAGCTCTGTCTTCTCCATTTTTTCTGGTCGTACCTGATAATATGCGGAAATGGAAAAAGTAACAGGGAATTACGAAAATTGATATTGGGATATTGTCAATCCATACTACAACTATAGGTCTACCTCAAATGTAGTAATTACATTAAAACATATCGGTTGGCAGCTCAACTGATTTTGATAAACTTGCCTCGCAAGCACCTCATTCGTGGGATAAAAATCACTAAATTTGAAAGCAAAAGAATCACGGTTGTCTTCAAACAGTTTTACGATGAAAAAAATACTTCTTTTAGGTTCGGGTGAGTTAGGTAAAGAATTTGCTATAGCTGCACAGCGTAACGGACAATACATTATTGCAGTGGACAGTTACGAAGGCGCTCCGGCAATGCAGGTCGCCCATGAATCAGAAGTAATTAATATGTTAGATGGCAGTGAACTCGATCGCATTGTCGCTAAACACCAACCGGATTTGATTGTGCCCGAAATTGAAGCTATTCGAACGGAACGATTCTACAATTACGAAGATCAGGGAATTCAGGTTGTCCCGAGTGCAAAAGCGGCCAACTTCACGATGAACCGAAAAGCAATCCGTGATCTTGCGGCAAAAGATCTGGGAGTTCGTACAGCCAACTATCGATATGCTACTTCTTATGAAGAATTGAAAGCCGGTGTAGCACATACCGGGATGCCTTGTGTTGTTAAACCTCTTATGTCCAGTTCCGGAAAAGGACAATCTGTTATCCGTACAGAAGAAGATATTGAAAAAGCATGGAATTATGCGCTTGAAGGATCAAGAGGAGATTTGAAAGAAGTCATTGTTGAGTCTTTTGTTGATTTTGATTACGAAATTACCTTACTGACTGTTACCCAAAAGAACGGGGAAACACTATTCTGTGCTCCCATTGGTCACCGCCAGGAAAGAGGAGATTATCAGGAAAGCTGGCAACCCGCTCCGATGTTGGAAGCTCATCTGAAAGAAGCGCAGGAGATGGCTGAAAAAGTTACCCGTGCGCTGGGCGGTGCAGGAATCTGGGGTGTTGAATTTTTTATAGCTAAAGAAGGAGCTTACTTTTCAGAACTCTCCCCACGTCCACATGACACAGGAATGGTAACACTTGCCGGAACACAAAACCTGAACGAATTCGAGTTACACTTACGAGCAATTCTTGGTTGGCCTATTCCGGAAATAGAACTACTCCAATCCGGAGC
Organism: Wandonia sp.; assembly: GCF_984588085.1. Lineage (NCBI taxonomy): Bacteria > Pseudomonadati > Bacteroidota > Flavobacteriia > Flavobacteriales > Crocinitomicaceae > Wandonia > Wandonia sp. Next base: position 28,433 of record NZ_CFIGVI010000035.1, on the reverse strand, counting down.
CAGTGCTGTAATTCTCAGTGAAATTTCCGAAGAAAAAACTCCGGAGTTTGAAGGAGTCGAAAAGGCCTTAAACTATCCCTCATCTGATATCCGACTGTTCGGAAAGCCTTCTACCCGTAAGTACAGACGTATGGGAGTAGGGTTGTATCACGATACGGTTGATACAGATATTGAGGAAGTAGTAGCAAAAGCGAAAGAGATTGCAGGAGCAATAAAAGTTAAATAAGTATTAGCCCTTGAAAAGACGGATAAAATGGAAACAGGTTGTAATACCTCCGCTTATTTTCGTAGTAATCTTTTTTGCCGCTCTTAGTAATCTAAGCGGGCAATCAGGTGGTGATTTAGCTCTGCGCTTACTTACAATCGTACTACTCTTACTTCAAACCTTTGTTACAGGTCTGGCTACATTTCGTCAAACTTTTCAGGAAAAAATGTTCTGGATACTCGGACTACTTCTTACATGGCTGGCAGGTGGTATTCTGCTTTACAGTATCACCTAAATTTAAGTCCTGTTTCTTCTGCTGACACCACTATACATAGAACTTTATAAAGATCCGAAGCAGGAGAAACAAAACCTGATCCTCTATCTATTTAAACTTATTTCGATGAAGGGAGTTCTCGCCTGTATACCCACACGTCCAATCCCTGATAAAGGACTCTCTTATCTCTTTTGAAGCCATTTTTTTCGGCTACTCTTTCCGACTTTACATTACCCACATCTATAATTGAGATCAGCGAGTCAATCAACTGGTGCTCTATTGCGAAATCCATAAACAAGCGCGCTGCTTCGGCTGCATAACCCTTCCCCCAGTATTGAGGTAATAACTGGTAACCGATCTCTATCTCATAGTTCCCATCAACCTCTTTACCCAAAAGTCCACACAACCCAATAAAATTTCCGGTCTCTTTTTCGATCAATGCTTTTAAGCCATAGGTCTTCTCCTCATACCGGGTAAACTGACTAGACAAAAACTTTTCCGCCGCCGGAAGCGGGTTCTCCGGAGCATAATATTCCGGGAAAAACTCTGTTGCATCTTTACTCTTCACGAAATCACACCAATGAGTGGCATCCTCTGGAACAAGAAAACGAGTCGTAATTCGTTCAGACTCTAACTTAGCTTTATAATAACGCTCCATGTATTCAAAATTACGATTATTCTTCGGAATTTTGTGCGCGCATATTTTTTTGTATTTTAGAATAGACAAACATCCATTATGATTTTTAACAAACTTATTTACCTACCGGTCATCTTCTTACTCTTGCAATCCTGCACCTCTACAAACCCTGAAACAACTCCGGAAACTGTATTTGAAAATCAATTTATTGCTGCAAAAAATGAGGCTGCTGACTATATTCGTGAAGCTATACAGATGTCTGACTCTACAACCGGAATTTCTATTCATGGTATTCGCCTAAAAAATCCGAAAGAAATTGAGACTTTTTATACAACTCATCACTTTTCGCCAGGCTGGTTAAAACACAATGACAGCATGGGCTTAATAAATGAAATGGCCCGTTATATAGAAAATATATACTACCATGGATTGAACCCGTCCGACTATCTGGCAGATACTATTCTGCACTATTATCAATTAGTTCAGACCAATAAAAACCTCTTATTACAGCCTGATTTTATTGCCCGTTTCGACCTTTTGCTCAGTGATGCTTTCTTTTCTTTATCCCAACATCTTTACTACGGGAAAGTTTCACCCGAAAGTCTTTCCTCCGAATGGGAAATAGAACAAGTTAAGCCTGTTTTGGATCTTACCTCCGAACTGGCACTGTTTCTCAAAGGAGCGCAAAGTTTGAATTCGTTTATGCAACGTTTTTACCCACCCCATCCCGGATACAACAAAATGGTAGCCTATGCACAATTGCTATCGGAAACACAAAAAGAGGATAGTTTTCTGGTGATTATCCCGGAAGACAAAATCACACTGCATATTCTTGAAGACAGCTCATACAATGAACAACTCGTAAACCGACTACGTTATCTCGGTTATACAGATCAGACCCTTCTTGATTATACCGACAGTTTACAAAACCTGTTTACAGCCATCAAAAACCTTCAGGAGCATTATGGGTTAAATCAGGATGGTGCCATTGGCAAACGGACCTATAGTGCTCTCAACGAAACCACTGAAGAAAAACTGGGTAAACTTTTTGTAAATATGGAACGCTTGCGTTGGATGCCCGCTTCTTTTTCGGATCACTATCTTCTGGTCAATATTGCCGATTACACACTTGATTATATTAAAACCCAGGATACTTTACTTCACATGCGTACCGTTGTCGGAAAAGATGCCCGTCAGACTCCGGTTTTTCAAGCCCGCATGACTTATCTGGTTTTCAGCCCGACCTGGACCTTACCTCCGAGCATTCTCTATGAGGATGTTATTCCCGCAGTAGCTAAAAACATTGATTATCTGCAAAAAAAGGAGATGATTGTTCTGGATCGGTCAGGAAATAGTGTTGACCCCAATACTATTGACTGGAAAAAAGCCGGAAAAGGAAATTTCCCTTATCGTATCCGACAAAAACCGGGAGGTCTCAATGCTCTGGGACGCGTCAAATTTATGTTCCCGAACACACACAGTATCTATTTACATGATACGCCTTCCAAAAGTTTTTTTCAACGGGACTCACGTACTTTTAGTTCCGGATGCATCCGCATTGAAAAGCCCATAGCACTGGCCGAGTTATTACTGGAAAATAATTCTGCTGAATGGACAGAAGAAGAAATAAAAGAAGCCATGTTCTCTGAAGAAGAACAGATCGTTACTCTAAAAGAAAAGCCGGATGTTTACATCTATTATTTAACTGCCTGGAGTACTGCGACAGGTGAAATTCATTTCCGCGAGGATGTGTACTCCAGAGATCCCGAAATTCTGAAAGCCTTACAAACAACAAAAAAGAACTAAATTTATACCGTCTCCGGAGTTGTTTTTCCTGAAAGGAAGTCCAGTGTTTTCTGTTCTTCTTCCGTAGCTTTATAATCATAGATCCATGAAGCGGTGACAGGAAGTGACATTAGTATGGACTCCGTTCTTCCTCCTGTCTTTAATCCGAAAGTAGTTCCCCGGTCATAAACCAGATTAAACTCTACGTAGCGTCCTCGCCGGTAATTTCTCCATGCAATATTCTGCTCAGAATATTCCTTTTCCCGCTCTCCGGTTTGCTCCGCGTAGATCTCAACAAAAGCTCTTCCCAATTCGCATGAAAAGGCAAACAATTCCTCTTTCGAAAGGGAGTTTCCTTCGTGCTGGTGATCGTAAAAGATACCGCCAACCCCCCTTGTTTCATTTCGATGCGGAATAAAGAAATAAGTATCTGCCCATTCTTTAAACTTTGGGTAAAAAGAAGCGTCGTATTTATCACAAATTTCCTTTAGACGACTGTGAAATAAGCTTGCTTTTTCGGGAACGACGTAATGCGGTGTCAGATCTATTCCACCGCCTAGCCAATACTCACCGGTATCCATTTCAAAATAACGGATATTCATATGAATGATGGGCACAAACGGATTCTTCGGATGCAGTACAATAGAAACTCCGGTCGCAAAGAACTCACTTCCGTTCAATCCTAATTGTTTATTCATCGCTTCGGAAACAGGGCCATGGACTGCGGAGAAATTCACACCACCTTTTTCGATCAGGTCTCCATCGGAAAGCACACGGGTTCTTCCCCCTCCTCCTTCTTCTCTGGTCCAAAGATCTTCTACAAAAGTTGATTTGCCATCCAGTTCTTCTAATCCCTTACAGATTTCATCCTGGATTTTACGATACTCTTCCGCTATTACTTCTCTACTAATAGACACGACCAGCCTCCTCTATCACAAAGTTATTATACCGAACGATAAACACATTATTGTTCTCAAAACCATTCTGAACACCTCTTGTTGAATAATGTATATTGTTTATCACCCCTTCAATCGGTTTCTTGGATTTCAACAAGTATTTCAAAACAAATTGCATTGTAACGTCAAATCCCTGCATGGCATATTTATCCGGATCTGTTTTATATACAGCACGGAAAACCTTGATAAAATCCTGTACCTGCTGCTCCTCGTAATTGACCGAAACCGCAGATGGATAATGTAAGTTCAGACGGCGTTTATAATCCAGCTTCACCTCATCATAACCGTCCCAGTCGCGAAGTCCGTATACGCGGATATCGGCTTCGTCATAGGTTCTGGATATATTCCTAACCTTATTCATTGTCGTCATAAAGTTTGCCGCAAAAACACGACTTTCAGAAGGAACTACAAAAATATTCACCATATCCTTCTGAATATGTGTCGCAATATCTCTTCCTGAAGTAGATCCTAAATTGATTTCTTTCAGAACAGGTCTGAATGCTCCGGTTCCTAATTGATCATTTAATCGTTTCCGGACAATCTCATAATTTTTTTCATCTGCTTTCAAACCACTTTTCACAAGAATAATATTGTGCTTCGCATGATTCTTAATCAATTCATCTGCCATCCCCTCCAGTAATCTTGTATCCGAAGGAACAGAAGCAAATACAAAGCGGTTACTTTTCAGATTAGCAACTGGTATCGGTACAGGAGCAAGAACGGGAACTTTATTCTTTTTCGCCCAGCTTGCCAATGCTTTTGATGGTCCGGGCATAAGTGGTCCAATCACTAAATCCCAATCCGATCCTTCCATTTTCCCAAGAAGCTTACTGGTAGTCAATGAATCAGATTTGGTATCAAACAAACTCACCTCTGCATTCAACCCCAAATTCGCTAACGAATCAAGTGCCAGTTTTATTCCCATATAGAACTCTACAGCAACACTTGTGTATTTATTCATGGAAGCTCCGACAGAAACTCCATAAACTCCACCATTGAGATCATAATTCATCGGAAGTAAAACAGCCACCCGAAACTGATCTTTTCTCGGGAACAGCAAAACAGAATCTGCGATCACATCATCATCCACCTCCGGAACTTCCCGCACAACAACACCTGTAATTGTTTCTTTTTTCAACGGGATAATTAATACATCTCCGGTTCGGATCTTATTGTTTCGGATCTTATTGACTTTCACAAGTGTATCCATTGACACCATAAACCGCTTCGAAATTGAATACAGGGTTTCGTGTTTCAGAACTGTATGTTCTACCAGTGAATCTTCAAAAATCACTCGAGTTACAGGTTGTTGTTCCCTCACCTGATCTTCAATCCGTTCAGGAGCTGTTGCGTTTTCTGATTGCTCCTCAGTACTTCCCTCAACAATCAATTCCTGACCGATGGAAAGTCCGTTTTCAACTCCCGGGTTTTTTGCCATTAAAACATCAACAGAGATTCCATACTTTCGCGATATACCATACAACGTTTCTCCCTGCTCAACTTTATGGATTGTTCTTTTCTCTGTTTTCTGAACAGGTGCTGTAGTCGTCTCCTCACCCGGAACGGGAATCCAAACAATCTGTCCGATAGACAAACCGCTCTCTACTCCCGGGTTTTCCCGAATAATCGATTCTACGGGCACTTTATAGGTATTATACAAACCCCATAGTGTATTTCCCTGCTGAACAATATGTACATAAAACTTCTTCCCCTCTCTTTCCTTTACTTCAACTTCACCCGGTTGAGCGAAAGCGAACTGAACAAAAGACACACACAACACTAAACAATACAGCAGTCTGCTACTCATATTTTACTGTTTTTATTCCCACTCAATTGTCGCAGGTGGTTTAGAACTGATATCGTAAGTAACCCGATTAATTCCTTTCACCTGATTGATAATTTTATTTGAGATCTTAGAAAGAAAATCATACGGCAAATGACACCAGTCAGCAGTCATCCCATCTGTAGAGGTAACTGCTCTAAGAGCAACTGCATTCTCGTATGTTCTTTCATCTCCCATAACTCCTACTGACTGAACCGGAAGTAAAATTGCACCGGCCTGCCAAACATCGTCGTATAAACCGTCTTCTTTTAATCCGTTGATGAAAATAGCATCAACTTCCTGAAGAATGCGTACTTTTTCCGCTGTTACTTCTCCCAGAATACGGATTCCTAATCCAGGCCCCGGGAATGGATGACGTCCGAGGATGTTCGCCGAAATATTTAGCGTACTTCCTACCCGGCGCACTTCATCTTTAAACAACAAACGCAAAGGTTCTACTACTTTTAGCTGCATATAATCCGGTAACCCACCGACATTATGATGTGACTTAATTGTAGCAGAAGGTCCTCCCGAAACGGAAACGGATTCGATTACGTCCGGATAAATAGTTCCCTGCCCCAGCCATTTTGCATCTTTCACTTTCTTCGATTCTTCATCAAAGACGTCTACAAATACTTTGCCAATCGCTTTTCGTTTTGCTTCAGGATCTGTCACTCCGGACAAGGCACTGTAGAAATCAGAACTGGCATCTACACCTTTCACATTCAGTCCCATTCCCTTATAGGACTCTAACACATCCTGAAATTCGTTCTTTCTCAACAAACCGTTATCAACAAAAATGCAGTGTAAATTTGCACCGATAGCTTTGTGTAGTAACATCGCAGCAACTGAAGAATCGACTCCTCCGGAAAGACCTAATATCACTTTATCATCACCCAGTTTTTCTTTCAATTCGGCTACTGTTTCCTCAACAAATGATTGAGGTGTCCAATCCATTTTACAACCACAGATGTCTTTAACAAAGTTTCTCAGCATTTCCATCCCTTCTAAAGAATGGTACACTTCCGGGTGGAATTGGATTCCGTATGTTTTTTCTCCTTCAACATAATAAGCAGCTACCTGTACATCTTTTGTACTGGCAATTACCTTAAAGGTGTCCGGTAAAATCTTGATCGTATCCCCATGCGACATCCACACCTGTGAACCATGAGAAACATTTTGCATCAAAACATGACTCTGATCTACGAAAGACAGATTTGCCCTTCCGTACTCTCTCGTTGAAGAAGGAAGCACTTCTCCACCAAAATTATGCGCCATGTACTGCGCACCGAAGCAAACTCCCAATAAAGGAAGTTTTCCTTTGATTTCTGATAAATCCGGTTTGGGTGCTTTTTCATCCCTTACAGAAAAAGGAGAACCTGAAAGGATCACTCCTTTTACTTCCTCCCCGTATTCAGGAACTTTGTTCCAGGGATGAATTTCACAATAAACATTTAGCTCTCTTAATCTTCGAGCTATTAGTTGGGTGTACTGTGACCCAAAATCGAGAATCAGAATCATTTCTTGCATGGCGCAAAGATACTTAGTTGAATTTAATTTAAACTGCGGAATCCTGAAAAACCTCATGCATCCGCATTATCTTATTGGTGGTACAAAGAGTACCTATATCCCTTTTTCTTTTAAGAACTCCAGAACATTCTTTTCTATACGGTTTTCCAAATCAGAAACGTCTCCTTTTACAAATGTTTTTCCTGATATTTTTTCGTACAACTCTATGTATCTTTCGGTAATTGTAGCGACAAATTCATCCGTCATTTCAGGAATTTGTTGTCCCTCTTTCCCCTGAAAGCCGTTTTCTATCAACCATTCACGAACAAATTCCTTAGAAAGTTGCTTTTGCTTCTCTCCTCTTTCCTGTCGTTCACTATATCCCTCCGCATAAAAATAACGGGAGGAATCAGGTGTATGAATTTCATCTATCAGATAGATCTCATCTCCCCGTTTACCAAATTCATATTTGGTATCGACCAAAAGAAGTCCCTGTTTTGCCGCCATTTCAGTCCCACGTTCAAAAAGTTCACGTGTATATTTTTCCAGTAATCGGTAATCTTCCTCTGAAACAAGTCCCTGAGCAATGATTTCTTCACGGGTAATATCTTCATCATGTCCTTCGAGGGCTTTCGCAGCAGGCGTAATAATCGGTTCTGGAAACTTATCATTTTCCTTCATGCCTTCCGGCATTTGCACACCGCACAACACTCTCTTACCCGCTTTGTATTCACGCCAGGCATGTCCTGCCAGGTATCCGCGTATCACCATTTCAACCCGAATCGGCTCACAGGCATACCCGATTGCAACCGAAGGATCAGGCGCTCCCAATAACCAGTTGGGACAGATATCTCTCGTTGCCTCAAGGAACATAGTCGCTACCTGATTCAATACTTGTCCTTTGAATGGTATTCCCTTGGGAAGGATCACATCAAAAGCAGAAATTCTGTCTGTTGCAACCATTACCATGTACTCCTCCTTAATCGTATACACTTCGCGTACTTTTCCCTTATAGACATTTGTTTGTCCGGGAAAATTAAAAGAAGTGGTTGTTACCGTATTACTCATTATTATCTGCTTTATCAAATGCTTCTATTATTCTTTTCACTAACCTGTGTCGTATCACATCATTCTGATTCAGATGCACAATACCAATCCCGTCAATTCCATCCAGAATAGTAAGCGCATACCGCAGTCCTGAACGTTGTCTGTGCGGTAAATCCACCTGGGACATATCTCCGGTTATGACAAACTTGGCTGTTCGCCCCATACGGGTCAGAAACATTTTCATCTGACTCTCCGTTGCATTCTGAGCTTCATCGAGGATCACAAATGCCTTATCCAAAGTTCGCCCTCTCATAAAGGCAAGCGGAGCAATTTCTATCACGCCATTCTCCAGAAAGTCGTTCAACTTTTCCGGAGGGATCATATCCCGCAAGGCATCGTACAAAGGCATCAGATACGGATCCAGCTTTTCTTTTAAATCTCCGGGAAGGAATCCTAAATTCTCCCCTGCTTCAACTGCCGGGCGTGTAAGGATAATCCGACGAATTTCCTTATTTTTCAGTGCCCGTACTGCTAAAGCAACAGCAGTATAGGTTTTACCGGTACCTGCCGGACCAACTGCAAAAACCATATCATTTACATGGACTGTTTCAACCAGTTTTCGCTGATTGAGTGTTCTGGCCATAATTCTGTTTCCGCCATTTCCATGTACCAATACCTCTCCTCCGTCTCCGGAAACTACTTTCGGACCATCTTCCAACATAAGATTATCAATGTTATTCTCAGAAAGTGAATTGTATTTATGCAGATGCGCAAGTATCAGTTCCAGTTTTGACTCAAATACTTCCAGGCGTTCATCATCCCCTATGGCAGTTAGCTCGTTACCTCTTGCCATAATTTTAATACCCGGGAAATACTTCCTGATATAGTTCAGCTTTTCGTTATTCACTCCCAACAGCAGAACCGGGTCTAGTCCCTTAATTTCAAACTTCTTTTCTTTCAAGTCCTATTATCAATCAAAATTCAATTGCTATCCCAATTCAAAAATTAGGATTATTTTTGGGTCAAAATTAGGAAATAAATCATTTAGCTGCACATTTGCAAAACAAATGAGTATAATTACACTGACATCTGACATGGGTTTACAGGACTACTACGTGGGTTCCCTTAAGGGGTTCATCCTCCGTCAGTATCCTGAAGCAAGACTAATAGATATAAGTCACAGTGTACAGCCATTCAATATCCTCCAGGCTGCTTTTTTCCTGCGTAACTGTATTTCTGACTTTCCGGAAGGCACGATACACCTCATTGCTGTCAATAGTGAACCTGTCATTAATTTCGGACGACCGGAAGACGGTAAGTTCCCCAGTATAATGAAGTTTAAGGGACAGTACTTTGTATCGACCGATAATGGTATCTTTTCCTTACTACTTAAAGATGCCGAACCGGAAAAAATGTATCGTATAGACGGAGCTGTTTCTTCACCTGCTGCTCTGCGTTACCCGGCAAAAAATATTCTTGCAAAAGCCGCAGCTCAACTTGCTTCCGGAATTCCCGCAGATGAAATTGGTGAAGAGGTTGATTATTTCAACAAAGCTTTTGCCGTAAACGCTGTTATTGAAGAAAATCTTCTCAAAGGAACAGTCATTCATATTGACCATTACGGAAATGCAATTACGAATATAACCGAGGATTTATTCAAAAGAGTCGGAAATGACGAACCGTTTACGATCTATTTCAGACGAAAAGAGTATTACATTGATGAGATCAGTCACGCTTACGGCGATGTTCCGGAAGGAGAGAAACTGGCATTATTCAATTCCGGAGGCTATCTTGAGATTGCTATAAACAAAGGAGTTTCCGGCAACGGCGGGGGAGCTAATTCTCTTTTCGGATTACACATTAACGACATTGTTCGTATCGAATTTTCTCCGCGCGGCTCCCGATCAACACTTGAATCTCTCTTTTAATTATTCTCTATGATTACACGAATTGTCAAACTGGAAATACAGCCCGATAAGGCTATTGAATTTAGAAAAGTTTTTGCTGAGAATCAAAAATCTATTTCCGGTTTTCCCGGCTGTCGTGAAGTACGTCTGGTACATTCTAATTCTAACGATCAGACACATTTTACTATCAGTTTATGGGAGAACGAAGAATCTCTTGAAAATTACCGCCATTCTGAACTATTCGGTAAAATCTGGCCTACGGTAAAACCATGGTTTGTAGAAAAAGCACAGGCATGGAGCACGATCTCATTCTAAAAGCGTTTTTTTAAAACTTTAACGCTTTGTCGTTCTGCTCTGTCAAAAAAACCGTTAATTTTGAGCAAAATCAGGCAATATGCGCGCTTTGTATTTGAAAGAAATCCGGGGATTCCTTAGTTCTATCATTGGCTATGTTTTTATATTTATATTCCTCATTGCCAATGGGACATTCCTTTGGTTTGTAAATTATGATACCAATATATTGGAAGGAAAGGTCGCCGACCTCATTCCTTTCTTTAATCTAGCTCCGGTAATTTTTCTCATCCTTATTCCGGCAATCACCATGCGATCGATTGCTGAGGAGAAACGAACAGGAACAATAGAGTTGTTGTTTACGCGTCCTATCAGTGAGTGGCAAATTGTGTTTTCCAAATTTCTGGCAGGAGCCACTCTTGTTTTCATTAGTCTTTTACCCACACTTATTTACTACGTATCCGTTTATTATTTGGGGAAACCAATTGGAAATATTGATCACGGAGCAACCATAACTTCGTACATCGGACTCTTACTACTTGGTGTTTCTTTTGTTTCGATAGGTCTGTTTGCGAGTTCCATTACGCAATCTCAAATCGTAGCCTTTATCATTGCTATGTTCGGAAGTTGGTTTCTATTCGAAGGACTTGACCTCATTGGTTCTTTTTCGATTTGGGGAGATCTGGACTTTTTATTTAAGAGTATTGGAATAAAAGCACACTATGATTCAATAATGAAAGGAGTTGTTGATACACGTGATCTCATTTATTTTCTATCGTTAATTGCGATATTTTTATTAAGCACTCATACTGTTCTGAAAGGGCATAAACGGTAAAATATGAATCAGAAGAAAATAGGTAACAAATTATACGACTGGGGACTGCTTTCTACGGTTCTGACCGGAATCATATTTCTGAACATTATCGGTTCCTTCTTTTTCTGGCGTTGGGACTTGACCCATGATAAGCGCTACTCATTAACCGAACAAACCAAAACGTTTCTGGAGAATACGGAAAACTTTCAGGATAAAGTACTGTTCAAAGTTTACCTGGAAGGAAATCTACCTTCAGATCTGAAGCAGATTCGCAATGCTGTTGAGGATAAACTAAGAGACTTTTCTTTATACGCAGGAAACCGTATTGAATACGTATTTATCGATCCAAATGAAGGATCAGAAATTGACGTTCAAGACCTCGGAAAAATACTCTACAGTGAAGGAAATGGGATCCGACCTACGGATATGACCATACAATCAGTGAATCAGGTAAACAACCTGCTCATCTGGCCGGGAGCGGTAATCACATACCAGGGAGAAACAAAAGGGTATGTCCAGTTCTTTAACCGATCGAGAATTCACTCTGCCGAAAACCTTGACGGACTCGTACAAGGAGCGATAAACGATCTTGAATATAACCTTCTGAACGGACTTCGACTGGCTGTGGCAGATCGAAAACCTGTCATTGGGTTCTTACAGGGACATGGAGAATGGAACGAAAATCAGACGATGGTATTCCGGTCTTTATTGCGCAAAAATTATGTTACCAAAAATGTTTCCATCAACGATAGTATAGACGCGCTAAATAAACTTGACGGACTGATTATCGCCGGTCCTAAAAACCGTTTCTCAGAAAAAGATAAATATGTAATTGACCAGTTCCTGATGCGCGGAGGAAAACTAATGTACTTCGTTGATCCTCTGAAAATTAACCAGGACTCATTATTTTACAATGGTCATACACAAACCACGTCTCGTGCATTAAACATCTCAGATCAGATTTTTAAATATGGTATTCGTGTCAATGAGGATTTGGTCGTAGATGCGCAATGCGGTCCTAATTACATTCCGGGGCACCCGCAAAAAATAATGCCCTGGTACTTCTATCCTATTGCAGATGGTACCAATCATCCTGTTTCTAAAAATATAGATCCGGTTGTTCTCCGATACGCATCCTCTCTTGAATTTGTCGGGAATGATACAAATCGTAGAATCCCGCTTCTTCAAAGCTCAGGAAACACAACGGTACGTCGTTCTCCTGCCCGGATAGATTATCGTTTTGTGGATCTTGAACCCGATTTTGCTGTGGATCCCGATAATCCGGCTAACAAAATTATGATGGCGGGAATCGTTGAAGGACATTTTGTGTCCAACTATAAGAACAGATTGGTAGAAGAATTTGCTAAAAATCCCGAAGCCCGTTTTCTGGAGGAAAGCAGCAAAGCATCCAAAGTTCTTGTTGTCGGTGATGCAAATCTGGTCACTAACAAATATGACTCGATCTACTCAAAGTCACAAGGCAGATATGATTATCGCCCGGTAAATTTTGATGAGTTCAAGTTTGATCCTTTTGACCCGAATATGAATGCAGGAAAATCAATGCCGATGTTTGTGTACGGAACTGCTGAGTTCCTGCTCAACTCAGTCGATTACATGATGGGGGATGAATCGGTATTGGGAGTACGTTCGAGAAGTATAACCATCCGTCCGTTGGATGAAGAAAAAATAAATTCAGAAGCCCGTTTCTGGCAGGTAATCAATATACTAATCCCTCTTATTGCTATCGCATTACTGGGAATTGCTTTCTTTTATATCAGAAAACGACGATTTGCCCGTTAATCAATCAGAGAAAATAAAATTATGACAGCAAAAAATAAAAAACTTGTATTTATCCTAGTGGCAGTAGTAGTTGTTTCAATACTTGGAATCGCTACCAATTCGGTATTGTCTAAGAAGGGAAAATCCAGTCAGGTTCTGGATAACTTTATGGTAGCGGACACGGCTTCTGTTGACAAGTTAATCATTTCAAACAGTCATGGTCACAGCGTTACACTCGTGCGTGGCAGCAAGGAATGGGAAACGTTGGAAGGAGAATGTATCCAGCAAGAACCTGTCAACAATATTTTGCATACATTGAATAAAGCTGCCGTAAAATCATTTTTACCGGAAGCTTCAGTTGAAAACATAAAAAATCAAATTATAATTGACTACAAAAAGGTAGAAATTTTCCAAAATGGTAAATGGATTAAAACCTGGTATGTTGGAAATTCAACACCGGATCATTACGGAACGTATGTTTTACTAGAAACGGTTGAAGATGGTACGAGCAAGGCTCCGGTTGTTTTGGAAATGAAAGGTCTGAAAGGGACAATTGAACCCCGTTTCACTGCTGATTACAGAACACTTGCCTGTACGAAGATATACGGGTACACACCTGATCAGATTGAACGCATCAAGCTTAAGAATTTCGAAAAGCCTGAGGAAAGTTTTGAATGGGTTAAAAACGGAGAATATTTTGATCTGATCTGGAACGGAAGTAAGCAATCCTATTACGACACGTTGAAACTGGTTCGTTACCTTGACCGATTCAGAAAGCTTCACTTTGAATCACACAATTACACATTTTCCCAGGAACAGGCAGATAGTATGCGTCAGACACGGCCTTACATTAAGTTTTCCGTAACAGATAAAGAAGGTAAAGAAACAGGACTGACAGCCTATCGTAAAAAGAATGAGATACCCAGATTAGATATGAACGGTGATACATTACGTTGGGATGACAACCGCATGTGGGCTTTTCTCGATGACGGGCTACTCGTTAAAATCCAATATTTTGTTTTCGATCCGATATTCGTTGACGGCACCTACTTTGTCCTGCAATAGGTATCAACCCTTTCTGTGGGTTGTTAATTCAATGTGGATAAACAGTTTCTCTGCCGGTTCATATTATAAATTAATCCCACTATATTTGCTGTAGAATATAATGGTTAACAACATGCACTTTTTAGTTTCAAGTACCGCATTATTAAAACATTTACAAAGCATAAGCGGAGTCTTAAGTACCAACAACTCCCTTCCGATATTAGATAACTTTCTTTTTGAAATTAATGACGGTGAACTGACCATCAGCGCGTCCGATCTGGAAACAACGATGAAGACCAGCATGAATGTAGACGCTAAAGATGCAGGAAAAATTGCTGTCCCTGCCAAGCAAATTCTTGAAATGCTAAAGACATTTCCTGAGCAGCCGCTTAATTTTCAGGTAAACACGGATAATTTCTCGATTGAGATTTCTTCCGATAACGGTAAATACAGCATGGTAGGACAAAACGGAGATGAATTTCCACGCACTGTGCAGGTAACTGATGCTAACAACATTCGTGTTTCAAGTGATATTATTGCCAAAGCTATCAACAAAACACTTTTCGCAACAGGAAACGACGACCTTCGCCCGGTGATGAGCGGTGTGTTCTGTCAATTTTCTCCTGACGACATAGTTTTTGTTGCAACGGATGCCCATAAGCTCGTTCGCTACCGAAGAACAGATTCCGAGTCAACCGGTTCGTCATCTTTTATTCTTCCTAAAAAGCCGTTGAACCTTTTGAAGTCTAATTTAAAGGGTGACGAGGAAGTAATGGTCGAGTACAACGAATCCAATGCGGTATTCAAATTCAATGATATTGTGATGACCTGCCGTTTAATAGATGGTAAATATCCGAATTACGAAGCTGTTATTCCAAAAGAAAATCCAAACGTTCTTACAGTTGACCGAATTTCTCTTTTGAATTCGATCAAGCGTGTTTCTATCTTTGCCAATAAAACGACACATCAGGTTCGTCTGAAAATGGCGGGATCAGAGTTAAAAATATCTGCTGAAGATCTTGATTTTTCAAATGAAGCAAATGAGCGGCTTACCTGTAGTTATGCAGGTGAGGATATGGAAATTGGATTTAACTCACGTTTTCTGATGGAAATGTTGAATAACATCGATACTTCTGAAGTGAAGATCGAGATGAGTGAGCCAAACAGAGCCGGAATTATTCTTCCTGCGAACCCGGAAAATGAAAATGAAGATATTCTTATGTTGGTCATGCCGGTTATGCTGAACCGATAAGAGTACTTTACTCCATACAATTTTTACAAAAGTCCCGCGTTGAATAGTCGGGACTTTTTTGTTTCTTTAACTTCTCTCTTTCCGATTATTACGTAACTTTAGATTCAGTGATGATACGAACGGACAAAAAGATAATGAATAGTAACATACTTACCAGCACAGGGATTGCTCTACTTACTCTTCTCTTATTCGGGTGTGCAACCGTTTCTACGGTTTCTCAAAACCCGGCAGAGCGTCAACAAAAAAGAAAAGAAGCCATTATTCAATCCATACAGGATGACCTTACCGCCAGTCAACAATACATTAATTTTGGTTTTGGAGAGGAATATATCTCAAAACCTCCCAGTTTTAAACCGCTCGACTCTCTTTACGCAGTTAAGTATGAAGAAAGCAGGTACGGCGGATTGACCCGTAACAGAGAACAGGAATTAAACACACAAATTACTGACTTACTATCTAAGATACAAAAAGATACCGTCCTCTTTAAATACGAGATCAATCACCTGTTTGGTATTGAGGAACAAGACAGTATTCTTTTTACTTCCGCGACGTTTGTCTTAAACACAGAATATGAAGTAGAAAAAGTAAATATCGATTTTCTGTTTAAGGATCATAAAAAATTTGTAAATCAGTTTACTGAGTATATGCGTAAAGAATCCTTCCTTTATGCCAGCAGCTCACCAACTGACGAAGAAAGACAATTCTATAATTTTTTCTCAGTCCCCTTTGATAAGGCCGGAAGTGCTGAAAGAAAAGGAGATGTTATCGCTCATATCCTTCACGTTATGCGTGCTGCTGCAGTTCAGAAATCACTTAACTCGGAACTTGTTATAAAACAACTCATCCTAAATGATATTACAGCTTCTGTAAAGGATTATAAACCCGTTGCCTGGTCATCTGTATATACTACAGTAGACGAAGACAATAATCTCAACGGATACTTTGTTGATCATGAATGGAGCTATGTCAATCTTGACGGAGAAAGTTATACCTTGAAGAGACGTTTTGAGATGGATGTCTATTTCAGAACCACTTCGGTACTCGCCATAGATAAGATTGAGCCTGAAGAGTAATAGTTATAACAATCGAATCGCTCCTGACTCTTTCAGTACGTACACATTGGCAGACCGGCTTCGGATCGAATTAATTTTCTTTTCTGACACTCTATTTCCTGTTATTACCTTACTTTCAGTAGTTAACAAACTTGTATCGAAGTAATCGTTAAGAACAAACCAGTAATCCAACTCTTCAAAATAGATATATGATTTGTCCCTGTTTAGCTTTAACCCTAATGAAGATTCCGTTAAGGTAAATTGATTCTGTCGTATAAGACGTGTTGAAGTACTTACACCAAAATAATTTTCCAAAGATCTTTTCAGAAACTGAGCCTTTTCTTCTGCTTTCTCCCAATTTGAGAATAAAATGATTTCACTGTATACTCCCTTCCTGACAAACATCATTGGCGTAGGATGATTAAGAATAAATATATTCGAATCTTGTCGCTTGTCAAACCATTTTACCGTTTCAAAAACAAATAGCAGAATAGCTACACCAAGTGCCGTTTTCAGAACGTTTTTCTGTTTGTTCGCCAAAGCGAAAAAAAGTGCGCCCAAAATCGCATACATCACAATTATTTCCCAAATTTCTAACTGAATCCCTTTTGTCAATGCAAAAGGTAACCCGCTAATCCACTCAATGAAATACACCAATCCATAGATGATTGCAGTCAAAAGCAAAGCAATAATAGACCCCACAAATGGAATCGGGCCGGTTACAATTAACCCAAGTGCGACCCCCAGAAGAATTCCGGAAAAGATCATCAACCCAAGATTCGTCAGAAGAAAGTAGTTGGGAAACTGATTGAAATAGTACATAGTAAGCGGGAATGTTCCAAGTTGTGCAGCGAGAGCAACAGAAGTTCCCTGCCATACTTTGCGTAAAAAAATAGTTCGGAGATATACCGCATTTTCTATACTTCCCGAAAACAGAAAGATTCCCAGCATTGCCAAATAGGAAAGCTGAAAACCAATATCAAATAAAAACTCAGGTGCAATCAGTAATAAAACAAAGGCTGAAACGAGAAGACTGTTAATTGAATTTTGCTGTTTTCCATAGAGCATCCCTATAGCGACAAATGAAAACATCAATACAGATCGGTTCACTGATGCGGAAAAACCTGTAATCCCGGCATACGCCCATAGAATTAGTAATAAAATAGTCAGTTCGGTCCATTTCGGCAGGTACCGGAAAAAGGTTCGGATCACCCATTGCAACAATACCAGAAAAATCCCAACATGCAAACCGGATACCGCCAGCAGGTGCATTGCCCCTGCCCCCGAAAAAGCATCCCGCAGATCTGTCCGTATTGATGATTTATCACCTAGTAATATCCCTTTAGCTAATGCCAGCGCATCTCCTTCCAAATGATCCTCCAGTAAACGCTGTATACTTTTATTTAATCGGGAGAAGATTGCCAGCCCTCTATGTTCGGACTTACAGTATACCTGAATAAAATCAGCATGAATATACGTCTGATGAAAAACACCCTGATTTGCCCAGTATCTTTTGGCATTGAACTCTCCCGGATTTCCTGTATTCTCTATAGGATGAATTTCTGACGAAAAAAGCACCTGATCCCCCGGTGTCAGTATCGAGGCAGCATTTGTATCGATATAGGCAAGTAACTTTCCGGTAACCGTATATCCGATATCCCCCGTCATTGCTTTCAGAATCTCCAATTCGCATTTGTCTGTACTTTTTGCCGGCTGGATAGAAATTAATTTCCCCACAAAAAACTCCCCGTCGATTTCCGCAAAGTGATCAGGCAGCCTGTTGGCACGACCGGACTGATGTATAAAAAAGCCTATCATAACCAACCCTGTATACGCAAGGAAAGAAAACACTTCTTCCCTGTAGCTCTTTGTTACAAAAGCTATGACCAGGATTATCAAAATCACAATCAGAAGCGGACCGACAAAATAAGTCACAGCATAGTGTCTGCCTGTCCAATCTGAAACAACAATCCCCAAAATAAGCGGCAATAACAGCTTTAGTATAGGGTAATAGGTTTTCATTGCAATAAGAAAAATACAAAAAATAATTTCATTTACAGAAACTTAATAAATCATTCACTTCCGGTAATCATTTCTTTCTCCTTTTGTCTAAATTTGCAGCTATGGAAAAGAAAGAAGACAAACTCAAGGATATTATCTCCCACGCAAAGGAGTACGGATTTGTATTTCCTTCGTCTGAAATCTACGACGGACTGGCTGCAATATACGACTACGGACAACTGGGTTCTGAATTGAAAAACAATATCAAAACGTATTGGTGGAAAGCAATGACCCAAATGCACGAAAATATTGTTGGAATTGACGCAGCTATTTTTATGCACCCGGACACCTGGAAAGCATCCGGTCACGTAGATGCCTTTAATGATCCGCTTATTGATAATAAAGATTCCAAAAAGCGATACCGAGCTGATGTCCTTGTTGAAGACCATATTGAGAAGATACGTCAGAAAATCGAGAAAGAAGTCGCTAAAGGTCAAAAGCGCTTTGGAGATGATTTTGATGAAGTGCAGTTTAAAGCGACCAATCCCAATGTGTTACGTAATGCGGCCAAGATTGAAGAAATTGAAAACCGGATGCGTGAATCACTGGAAAAAGAAGACCTTGTAGCTTTCAAACAGTTGATTGATGACCTTGAGATTGCTTGTCCTGTAAGTGGCTCCAAAAACTGGACAGAAGTCCGCCAGTTTAACCTTATGTTTGCGACAGAACTAGGTTCAGTGGCCGGAGATTCTTCTAAAATTTACCTTCGTCCGGAAACGGCTCAGGGTATTTTTGTCAATTTCCTTAATGTACAGAAAACCGGACGAATGAAAATTCCTTTTGGAATTGCTCAAATCGGTAAGGCATTCCGAAACGAAATTGTTGCACGTCAGTTTATTTTCCGTATGCGCGAATTCGAGCAAATGGAAATGCAGTTTTTTGTGCGTCCCGGAGAAGAGATGAAATGGTATGAATATTGGAAAGAACAACGTACCAAATGGCATCTTGCCTTAGGATTAGGAGAAAAGAATTATCGTCATCATGATCATATAAAACTGGCTCACTATGCAAATGCAGCCTGTGATATAGAGTTTAATTTCCCAATGGGATTCAAAGAGCTGGAAGGGATACACTCACGTACTGATTTTGACCTGAAACAGCACGAAGAGTTATCGGGTAAGAAACTTCGTTATTTTGATCCGGAGATCAATGAAAACTATATCCCTTATGTAGTAGAAACGTCTGTAGGATTAGACCGAATGTTCCTTTCCGTATTATCAGCTTCCTACCATGAGGAAAAACTAAGTGATGGTTCTGAAAGAGTCGTAATGAACCTTCCTCCGGCCTTAGCTCCTTATAAAGTAGCTGTTATGCCTTTAACAAAGAAAGACGGTCTTCCTGAAAAAGCCCGTGAAATTATTGACACACTGAAATTCGATTTCAATTGTCAGTATGACGAAAAAGATTCGATTGGTAAACGCTACAGAAGACAGGATGCAATCGGTACTCCATACTCTGTAACAGTAGACCACCAGACGCTGGAAGATAATACTGTAACCATACGTGATCGCGATACGATGGAACAGGAACGTGTAAATATAGATGCGTTACACCGTATTATTGATGAAAAAGTTTCACTTAGAAAACTTTTGACCGCATAATTATTGATAGTTCTAAAACCTGAAAAGCGCAGTCATATCTGACCGCGCTTTTCTTATATCACCTGCCGTATTACTTCCGCTCCGTTTTACAGGTATTAATCCCGAATAACGTATATAGCGGGCAAAAATTCAAAAAGGATGTAAGCACCAAAACTCCGGCTACAACCAGAAGAATAATTGACCAGGGAGTTGTCACCAATTCCATATATATGGCTAACAAAAGTAATAACGCCACAACAATCCGTATTCCTTTATCAACATTTCCCATATTCTTTTTCATCTGTACATGTTTTTAATTTCAAGCGTTAGATAACACCCATTTCTACTGTCAAAGTAATGAATTATTCGATGGCAGTCAACTGATACCTGAAAATTAGTCCTGTTTCTGATATAAATCAGGTTTTTCAGCTGTCTCTGAAACGGTAATAAACAATCGCTCCGACGCAATAACAAAGTACATCAATGGGATCTGCCGTATACTTATCCGAAAAACGGGGTAGAAGCCATTCGAAAGCTATCGAAAACAAAACAACGGAAGTAATCAGCATTCCCAAATCGACGCGAAAAGAAGGGTTCTTCGTAAAAAAGCGTATGAGAATAGTAACAAGAGACAGAACAATAGGAATAACCAGAATATCATCGACATATCCGGAAAGAAAAGGATGTTGAATTTCCGATAGTAATACAAGCTGGTTTGTTGAAAATAACAGCGCAGAAATGATAAACACCCAGGAAGCCAGTGGTTGTATGACATCGGATCTGCTTTTCATCTCTTTAAGCTGAAACCCAAGCTATCAACCAGACAAATCCGGATATAATGTAAAAGAAAATCCAATAAACAGGACGAATAAAATACAGTATTCCTTTTCGCCACCAGGGATACTCAGGTTTAATCTCGAACAACTCTCCTTCCGGTTCTCTTTCTTTAATCAGTCCTTTTTTCTTTCGAGCTTCGAAAAGTAACTCATTTTTATCCAATAACCCTCCACAGGATGAACAATTTGTAAGACTCCCCGGATTCCATTTTCCACAAGTAGGGCATTTTTTCTCCTGCATGTTTATGCTTTCAAAAATTCATTGCAAATATCCGATAAGTTTACGAACCTGCCAACTTATCCTGTTTGAAAAACAGAGAATAAAAAAATGTAATTATATAATTTCCAATCACAAAAAACTGCTTCCGGTACTCCACGAAACGATTACTTTTCCGGGCTACCAAAAACAGTTCCTTTTATAAACTCAGGTATTTCCTGAAAATCTTAGAAATACTGTTGTAAAACCTGCTCCAGTTGTGCAGCGGGAATTACTCCCGATTGTCTCCAGACGATTTTTCCTTCTTTAAAAATTGCCAAAGTAGGAACTCCTCTTATCTGAAAAACCTGAGCAACCTGTGGATTTTTATCTACATCAATTTTTATAATACTGGCCTTGTCTCCTACCCGTCCCTTAAGGTCTTCCAAAATAGGTTTCATTGCCTTACACGGCCCACACCATTCTGCAAAGAAATCCACCAAAGTAGGTTTTGCATCTGCTACCAGTTCATTAAATGTTTTTGCCATACTTATTCTTTTGTTTCGGGATCTACCCCAATCCATTACTACAAGATAGGATTTTTAATCAGGCTACCTGAGATTTGTAGTAATTTACTTCGAGCCACGATCCTCCGTTAACACATTCTATCCCCTGTGATTGTAATATTTGTGTCGCCATTCCACTTCTGTTTCCTGAAGCGCAACATAAAACAACAGGTGTTTTCATTGTACGGAACTCATCTACTCGTGCTGTAAGCTCCTGAAGAGGAATATTAATTGAGCCTGCTACATTACCTCCCATAAACTCTCCGTGTGTACGAACGTCCACTACTGTACCGTTTTGTACCATTTCCTGTATTGTCATGATTTTTCTTTTTTAAGTTTATTCAACATACTTTTAATCAAATCGAAAACCAAGCCTCCCATGATGGCTCCATACAGTGTCATATTCACCGGACTGGACTTAATCGTACAATACCCATCCTGACAACCAATATAGTACCAGTATAACCATCCGAGTAATGCCCCTAATCCTACTCCGGCTGCAACAAAACCAAATCTGGCCATTATTACTTTTGTTTTCATACAACAAAGATACGAAGGAGAGTTTCCTTACACAGTGACAAGAGTTACAGAGCAATGGGATACAAAAAAACAGGGCTGTCCCAAATGATCAGAACAGCCCTGCCAGCGTAATTCCGGCTAAAATGAATTAATAAACTATAACCTTGCTTGTTTTTCGATAAAGCCCGGATGTGATGTGAACAAAATAGTTGCCGGAACTACTGCTACTCAAATCATACACTTTTTTAGTAACCTGCGAACCAAAATCAATGGAGACCTGCTCGTTGTAGATTGTTCTTCCGAAAGCATCTGTAATTTCTACAGTCACTTCACTCTCAGAAAAGTCTCCTAGTTCAACCGTTATAAGCCCTTCACTCGGATTTGGGTAAACCTGAACCTCCGGGCTTACTTTCAAAAAATCATCCGGCGTATTTAGTGTGTACCCAACTGTAAAGTAATACTCTATATGACTACCGAAATCAGATTGGAACGTATGCGCCATCTGCGCTCCGGGAATACGCAGACGAGCATATCCACTCCCGTCGCTATTTGCCCACCAGGAAAGACCATTTTCTGCGCTATCTTCGATCCTGAGAATATAACAGCCTTCCTGCAAATCAAATGTATCTCTGTAAATCGTATTGGCAACCATTCCAGGTTGGTTTTCTTTCAAGACATTACCATATCCGTCGTATAACTTCCATGTTGTTTCATATGGCTTTGTGTTTGTTCGTAACTGGAACTCCAAATTACCGGGTAACATTGGTGTTGTTTCAAATTCAGAAACCATTCCATTATTGATTTCATTCTCATCATTCCCTCCATTGGGAGTAATGATTTCTACTTCGAACTGGTTAACGCCATTCTGAGAAACCCACTCCCAGGATTCAGTTAGTGGTAACTGAACCTCTTCTGACTCGTCAAACGCAAGGTTTCCCTGCCACTGAAACTCTCTCCAGTTGTTTCCATTTACAGCATACCGGATAGTCGCCTGTGTCAATGGAAGTTCTCCGTAGTTCTTAACTATTACTCTGGCATGATTACAAATCGGATTGAATCGTTTATAATCATCTTTATTTGTCGGGGCTATGATATCTTCAATTGCTGCATCCGTCTGAAAGTTGTGATCTCCGTATAGGAACAGTTGTGTTTCCAGAATATAAACCGGAGCCTGTGTACCCGACCAGTTGATTTGCTGAATATCCAAATCCAACTCATGTGTTGATCCTGCCTGAATCAGATTTGTGATTTCATGATCAAAATGATGTGCACGCAATCCCGGGCACCAGTTAGCTCTGTCGTACAACCAGGTTCCTCCTTGCGGAAAGATAGGGTTTTCTCCACATTTGTTATCCCACATGTTTTCCGAACCAAATTGAGTTCCATCCAACTTCAGGTAATAATTCCTCTCGCAAAACTCAGCACATGCCGTATTATTATCAAAACCATGTCCGGAAGGGATAAAGCGAACTTTAGCTCCATTAATATCTCCCGGAAAATCAACATCCATCGGCACCGCGTGATTCTGTTCAAAATGAGCGTGACTCTGATAGTTCCATCCGTCTCCACCTGTTTGCCACAAGTTTCGGACTCCTTTCACTTCTCTTGGTGGCGTTCCTTCGATAAATTCAAAATCTACGGTAACACTAAAACCACTTGACCACCCACCATAGAATGCTCTGATCTCTGCGTCTCCCTGAAACAAGGGAGCATAATCTGTCACATCAAATGTATGTACGTGTTTCCATCCTGAATTATACCCATTGGAACCGGTTCTCATATACCCTCCGTAAGGAGTAATCACACGGGCTAATTCAAATGATTCTTTCGCTTCAAATACATCCCAGGTTGTATCTGCATCATAAGGATCTTCTGAGATTATAGTTATATCCGCAATTGTCGAATCATTGTATCCAAGCGGTTTTCTCAGTTCAATCTTGGTCGTATAATCCCAATCACTACACCCTGTGGAGGCGCACCCCATTGTGTAATGCATTAGTATTTTTGAATATGTAACTCCTTCATCAGGAAATGTTACGGGTTGGTCATAGTTCTCATACCAAACCATATCTACTGCATCGTGGACACGAAGTCTGGTCGTATCTCCCGGGGCAGCATATAGTGCAGATAAAGAAGCTAAAGCCGTTACAGTTAAAATTAACTTTCTCATGGTATAGTTTTAAATTTTCAACAAAACCCAAAATAAGTGTATTGTTTTCAAACACTCTCAAAATACAGCGGGACAAGAGCAGGACAATAGTGTCCCGGTTTTATCCTTTAACGCACCAGCTGTACAAATCCGTGTTTATCAAACTCTTCACCTGATGATGAGCGTGCTACTATTTTGTAAAAATAAGTTCCGTTTATTAACTCGCGTCCTCCCGCGTCAGTTCCGTCCCAAAGGAAATCCGGATGGTCCGCCTGGAATACGGTATTCCCCCATCGATTAAAGATGGTTACTTCCAGTTCTTCAATTCCTTCATAGGTAATTAATCTGAATGCATCATTAGCACCATCCTCATTAGGTGTAAAAACGTTAGGGACATCTAATCCGCAAACACCTGACACGGAAACGTAAAAGGAATCAACTTCCGACACACATCCGAACAAGTCTGCATAAACCAACAACATTGTATTGTCCTGGATCTTAATTTGTGGATTACCTCCCTCTACTCCAATTGCCCATATAATCTCAGCTGCCGGATGTGAAGATGTCACTACAGGAGAAATGGTCTCTCCCGGACAAACCACCATATCTTCCGGAACGAAAACATCTGGTTGAGGAATAACCTCTGTAAAGATCGAATCCTGAGCAGGTGGACAGTGTCCTGCCTGTCCTGTTACATAGACCCATCCAGCGTCTGTATCGCTAACGGTAATTGTTCCATCGGAAAGATTCATAGGTTCCCAATAAAACTGGGTTCCTAGTGCATTCGATGTGGCTGTAAGATCAACCGAACTTCCTTCACAGAAAACAGAATCTCCCAAAATTTCAACTGACAATTCCGGAATTACAGAAACAAGTACTTCTGCACTGCCAACACATCCGTTTGAGGTAGATGTTGCCGTCACTGTGTAAAGCGTTGTGTCAGCAGGGTTGATTGTCCATTGCGTTCCGGTATGCACCCCACTGTTCCAGTCGTATCCATTTACTGCGATATCGGAACTAACAATAAGATCTATCGTACTCCCAAAACAGATAGATGTGTCCGGAGTAAGTGTTAACTGAGGTGCCGGACGAACCGTTACTACTGTTTGTACAGTAGATGAAACACAGTTATTCTCATCCGTTACATTCACACTGTAAACAGTTGTTGAAGTCGGTGACACATCTAACTGAGCCTGATCAATATTGCCGGGCATCCAGTTAAACACCGGATTCTGTGCAGGTGTTGTAGCTGTCAATGTTGTAGTTTCTCCTTCACATATGGTCCCTCCCCCTGTAACACTTATTGTAGGGTTTGGAGGATAGGAAACCGTTATATTATCAGTAAATGTACAAATGGGCGCAAAAGAAATATCATCCAAAGCAAAATCATTTCCTGCATCCAGTATATTTTGGTTAATAATGGAAAGCTGGGCACTGGTTTGGGCACCTGAGTTCCAGGTAACAAAAAACTGCTGCCAACTACAGGTTGAAGAAGAGAGCGTTAACTGATTTCCGACCTGTTGTCCATTGATCACAAATCGCAATATCCCGGGATTATCACTTACCACGGATGTCGTCCAGACAGAAAACTGATAATCCGTGTTGGGAGTAACCGGAACTGTCTGCCCCCAGACTTCGGCATTGGAACTCGAAGAACCATTTACAATAAACATTGAGCCGGCGGGAGTCTGAACCGTATGATCACTACACGACACAAAATTTGTATGTGTTAAGCTCGGATTAGATGAAATAGCATACGTTCCGGGAGAAGAGAGCTGTCCCCATGTACCACCTGTTCCCTGTATATAATCACTCGTAAATCCTGTATTTCCCTGAGAGAAGTCTCCGTTAGCGACTACATTCTGTAACATAACCATTCCCTGACAGGAATAAGTTCCTGCCTGAGAAACAACTATTGAACTTTGAGTAGACCCGTTACTCCAGAGATAATTATCGTATGTAGACGGAGCTGATAATTGCAACGTTTCACCACAATTAAGTAATGTATCATTTCCAAAATTAATATCCGGATAATTCTCACATTGTCCCATCGACACTAACGACAGCATCGAAGACAACCCCATTACACCAAGCAACTTAATTGTATTCATAATTTTATAGTGATTTAGCTTTACTCAAATTTAAAACATACCAGCCTCTGTATCCTAAAAGCCGGCAAGACAAAAACAGGACAAAAAAGCGGGAGCTACCCCCGTAACTCCCGCTATTCCAGATTAAATCTATTGAATTATGAAACTACTACTGAACAACCAACTTTTGAACCGTCATTTTTCCATTCGTAATTACCTTTACGTAATATACACCTCCCTGCCAGTTACTTGTAGTAACCTGAACAGTTTTAGCATCAACTACAGAACTCATTACCAATTGTCCGGACACGGTATAAATCTCAATTTGCTCAATATTCATATCTCCGGATAAAACGGTTACAAAATCAGCTGCCGGGTTAGGGTACAAACTGATAGAACCATCTGTCTCATTCGAAGCGATTGAAGCTGTTCCATTCTCTACTGTGATGTTTTCTGTAATTACGGTTTCTGTACATCCGAATTCATTTTCCAATGTCACAGTAATGGTATAATCTCCATCTTCTCCGTATGTATGACTCTGAACAGAAGCTCCATTGTCAATTGTTGTTCCATCTCCAAAATCCCAACTGTAAGAAGTTGTATTTTGTGGATTAACTACAGCAAACAACTGATTCAAACCACCGCCTTGTACCTGAATACCTGCTGCCTGAGGAGTTCCTGCAATATCAACCTGAATAGATCCGATTCCCAAACATCCGTCAGGATTTGTAACATAACAGATATAGTTTCCTGCTTCAGCCACTTCAATTGTCTGCGAATGCTCGTTAGTGTTACTCCACGTATAAGTAGAACCAACATTTCCTGCATCAAGAAGTAATGTTTCTCCTTCACAAATTGTTGTGTCATTTCCAAAATCAACAACCGGATAGTTATTTAGAATTTCATAAGTTCCGATTTTTCTTGAACATACCGCATTATCAGGGTTACTCATCCATACATCATAACGTCCCGGAGTCAAATCCGTAAAAATACTAGATGCCTGCCATTCTGAAGGAGTTCCTCCATTTTCAGCTATGATACCGAAGCTATATGTTCCATACATGATATTCAAATCATCAATAGCATGACGCAATGCGTCTCCTCCTGTACCTGCCGAGAAAAAATGTCTCCATGAAGATTTATCTGCCTGAGCATACTCTACAGGTAACTGAACAGAGTTGAATATAGTTACTCCATCAACAGTTAATGTTAATTGCCCGAATTGTGACACGGTAACTTCCACAGGAACATCTGTTCTGTTTTTCCACAAGTTGATATTGTCAGAGTAAGCCAGTACTTCGGAACTGGCAGGACCAAATGCATTCGTTCCATTCCATCCGTACACTACATAAATTCCAGGCTCATTTCCATTCTCAGTTCCATTAGGAGCTGCATCAAAACAAACACGAAGTTTATTTCCTCTACCATTCACTACATTCTGGTAAGTCGAATAGTCTGCATTATCTGCAAAAGAGTATGTGATACCATCTGCACCACCGGTGTTATAATTGTTGATTGGTAAATCTGCTGTCAGATTGAATGACACTGAAAGATCTCCACTTAAAGCAACTCCCGGATTCTCAACAGCAAAGGCTCCTCGTAACGAGGTAGCTGAAGATGTTATCACCATTCTACCGTCTGTGATCGATGCATTTCCATACAGCACCGTATTTTCACCCGCATCTACTTCAAAATCATTTGCATAAAACTCCTGCATTCCAGACTGACCAAATACATTTATCAACGAAACAGATCCTTCAGGTACATTACAGTCAACGTGAACCAAATCAGCAGACTCTGCTCCAAAACCAATAATAGCACTTACTGCTACAGAATCAATATAATCAGAAGGACAAGAAGAACTTCTCAATTGATAATAGAACGTGTAAACACCATCCTGATTCGGGACGAAAATGTACTGGTTGGAAGTCGTCCAATCCAATGCTACTGTCTCGCCATCTTCTTCTAACCATCTATACTCCCATTGCCCCATTCCGGAAACAGATTCAGGAGTTCCCGATACCTCAAACGTAACCGGATCATTTGCCGTACAATTCTCAGC
>NZ_CFIGVI010000034.1:9671-31552 GCF_984588085.1 Wandonia sp. | reverse complement strand
TTTCTGTAAATGTAGCGGTTATTTTGTGCGTTTAGATATTCAGGTTGCCATCAGAAGCAAAAAATAGTTAACCTATTTCTGTTACTTTTCATAAACGTTACATTTACTTTGTACAAATCAAAACCAAAAGGACCGGGTGCTTTTTAAACGGAAAAAATATAAACAGGGAGAACTGACGGATGCGCAGATGATAAGGATGGCTCAGCAGAACCATAAGAGCTTTGGGTTACTCTACGAAAAATACTTTGAGCAAATGTTTCGGTTTGTATTTAAGCGTCTGGGAGGTGATGAAGAAAATGCATCTGATATTACGCAGCAGGTATTTATTAAAGCGATGGGAGCAATAGGGAGATACGAGGATCGGGGATTCCCTTTTTCAACCTGGTTATACCGTATCGCACAGAATGAGGTAAATATGTATTTTCGGAAGAATAGCAGGAATTTTACGGTGGAGGTTGAGGAAAAGTACATCATCACATTGATGGAAGAAATGGAATGTGATGAGAAAGGAGTGGACCACCAGGAGATGTTAGTACAAAAGCTCAATCGTCTGAAGCCGGAACAACTGGATCTGATTGAACTACGGTTTTTTCAAGAACTTTCTTTTCGTGAAATTGCCGATATTTACAATATTACTGAGGCTAATGCAAAGATGCGGATCTACCGTATTATTGAAAAAATGCAACAGGAGAAATAAAAAGTAATGAGAGAGATAAAAGTCGATAGAACAAAAAAGAAAGTGGAGCCAACTTCCGAACAAATAAAACGGAATAAGGATTTTTCACGTCTTTCTCATGAATATGACCGGTTGACAAAACGACCCCGGAAGCCGCTCTATAAAGACCCGAAATTATTTTTACTTATTTTTCTTATTCTTCTAATCCTCTTTTTGGTTTTTATGGAATCAAGAGAAAGTGAAAAAGAAGTGCCTCGCTTAATAGAAAAAGTAGTAGAGTAGTGTTTCATTTGTATCTACAGATCGTTTTCTTCCCCTAAAATTGTCATAAAAACATAGTTGTACAGCACTAAAGCTGCCATTTCGACAGGTTTTATTCAGAGTATTACTGAATACCTGTCAGTAAACCGGAGTTTACCCCGGGTGGCACAATCCTTGTCCAAAGAGAAATGTGTTTAAATTGAAATGAAATTAATTGAGTTATGGGAAAGATAATTGGAATTGACTTAGGAACAACCAACTCATGTGTGTCCGTGATGGAAGGGAATGAGCCGGTTGTAATCACGAACGCAGAAGGTCGTCGTACTACGCCGTCGGTTGTTGCTTTCGTGGAAGGTGGTGAGCGTAAAGTAGGAGACCCTGCAAAACGTCAGGCCATTACAAATCCTCAGAAAACGATCTATTCGATCAAGCGCTTTATGGGGACTACTTTTGATAATTTAGGATCGGAAGTAACGCGTGTACCTTATCAGGTTGTAAAAGGAGATAATAATACACCACGTGTGAAAATTGATGATCGCCTTTATACACCTCAGGAAATATCAGCAATGATTCTTCAAAAAATGAAGAAAACAGCTGAAGACTATTTAGGTCAGGAAGTTTCAGAAGCTGTAATTACAGTTCCTGCATACTTTAACGATGCGCAACGTCAGGCTACGAAAGAAGCCGGAGAGATTGCGGGGCTTGCAGTGAAGCGTATCATTAACGAGCCAACAGCAGCGGCTTTGGCGTACGGTTTGGATAAAAAAGGAATTGACCAGAAGATTGTAGTATTTGACTTTGGTGGAGGTACACATGACGTCTCTATTCTTGAGTTAGGTGACGGAGTATTTGAAGTGCTTTCTACAGATGGTGATACTCACCTTGGAGGAGATGACGTGGATGATGCGATTATCAACTGGTTGGCTGAAGAGTTCCAAAAAGACGAAGGGTTGGATCTTAGAAAAGACCCAATGGCACTTCAGCGATTGAAAGAAGCAGCGGAAAAAGCAAAAATTGAGCTTTCTTCAACAACATCTTCTGAAATCAATCTTCCGTACATTATGCCGGTTGACGGAGTTCCAAAGCACCTTGTTCGTACATTGACACGTGCTAAGTTTGAGCAACTGATTGCTTCAATTGTAGAGCGTACCATAGAACCGTGTAAATCAGCATTGAAAAATGCCGGTCTTTCGATTGGAGATATTGATGAGGTAATTTTAGTCGGAGGATCGACACGTATTCCTGCCATTCAGGAAGCCGTACAGAAATTCTTCGGAAAAGCTCCTTCAAAAGGTGTAAACCCGGATGAGGTTGTTGCGATTGGTGCTGCCATTCAGGGAGGTGTATTGACAGGAGAGGTAAAAGATGTACTTCTTTTGGATGTAACACCACTTTCATTAGGAATTGAAACTATGGGAGGTGTATTTACTAAATTGATTGAGGCAAATACAACCATTCCGACGAAAAAATCGGAAGTATTTTCAACGGCTTCGGATAATCAGCCTTCGGTAGATATTCATGTTTTGCAGGGAGAAAGATCAATGGCAGCGGATAATAAATCATTAGGACGCTTCCAGTTGACTGATATTCCACCGGCACCAAGAGGAGTTCCTCAAATCGAAGTAACTTTTGATATTGATGCGAACGGAATTATGAATATCTCGGCCAAAGATAAAGGAACAGGAAAAGAACAGTCGATCAAGATTGAGGCTTCTTCCGGATTGACAGAAGAAGAAATCCAGCGAATGAAACGCGATGCGGAAGCAAATGCGGAAGCAGACAAAAAGCGTAAAGAAGAGGTGGATACATTGAACCAGGCAGATTCGTTGATTTTCCAGACCGAGAAACAACTGAAAGAGTACGGTGATAAAATTCCTGCAGATAAGAAGGGAGCTATCGATACTGCTTTGGCAGAATTGAAAAAAGCATACGAAGGCAAAAATCTTGAAGAGATCAAGCCTGCGATGGAAGCATTAAATACAGCTTTCCAGGCTGCTTCTCAGGATATGTATAACGCTGCACAATCTCAGGAAGAAGGAGCTGCTGCTAACGCTGAAGATGCAGGAAGTGCATCAGATGAAGTAACAGATGTAGACTTCGAAGAGGTGGAAGATAAAAAGTAAGAAGAATAGCAAAGATGCAGAAGAGGGAGGCTTTTAAAGTCTCCCTTTTTGTTGAGTCTAACCTTAGAAACCCCGGGGGTAAATATCCAGTTCAATCATTAGGTCATAGGTGGGAGTTGAGTTATGAGGAATAAGAAAAAATCGGGGATCTTCCTCCAGTCGCAACAGCCCTTCATGCTCTTCTAGTTTCCGTTCGGAATCAATAATGAGAACAGATGGGTATACTCTATCTTTGTCATCGATCAAACGCCAGGTTCTGCGTTCAAATGTGGGGTATAATGTATTGGGAAAGTTATCCGTACAGGCTGCACAGGCATAATTGTGGAGAATATAGCCGAAGTCAGTGATAAGAATAAGTTTTGCATGGTGTTTTTCAGCTAGTTTTTTTAAGTCCTGACATTTTTTGAGAACATCCTCAACGGGACGTACAAGAATATAGGTGCTTTCGTTCAGGCGTTTATCAAGATTTTCCTGGAAGACGGTTAACTTAAACACGAAAACACCCAAAAAAGGAAGGTAGAAAAGCGGGTTGATTTTTTTGAAGGGTAAAAAATACAACAGGGTCGCCAAAAGTACAGGAAAAGCAAGAAACATCCGGGAATACGAATAGAATATTGTATCCGAAGCATTGTGCAGCCTTGAATTGAAAAGAGGAAGCAGAAGAACAAACGGAATAATGATACACGTATAACCTTCGACTCTTTTTCCTATCCGGAAGAAGTAAATAGCGAAAAACACAGGCAGGAGTAATGCCAGCCAACTCCAATGGAGATACAAAGGAATCAAGCCGTCAAAAAAGAGATCGAAATGTGCGATGCCATCTGTGAAATAAGACCATGCAAACTCTCCTGAAGGTCTGTGTAATTCATAATTCGGATGTCGGGTATAGAAAGAATTTAGCAGAGAGTGAATCAGCCAGCCGGTTAGTAGTCCGGCAGACCCGTAAAAATACAATTGGATCTGTTTGCTGTTCTTTAACCAGAAGTATAAGGCAAGTGGTCCGGAAAGAATAATTGAATTCGGGTTAACAGTGAATCCTAAAACAATGAAAAGAGCAAAGAGATAATAAGCAACGGGTGTTTTTTTATCCATCCAGATAAACGAAACCGAAGCGAGGGCAATACCGGTAATAAAACCCCTGGAAAGAGTGGTGATTAAATCATAATCTGCCGGAAAGGCCAGGGCTAACAATAAAATCAGGTATCCTGTAGGTTGTTGTTTGCGAAAACAGGCCAGCGATGCGGGAATAATAAACGGAAGCAAAGCTAACAGAGTAGTGACGATTGGTAATGCCTGATAAACCGGGACACCAGCGAGATACAATGGAGTAGCTAAAAGTGCTTCCAACATGGTGTTGTACCCTTGCCCGTAGTATCTGGTTTCGTGAAAAATCCCTGACGAAAAATCCCGAACCCCTTCCCATAAGACAGCCTGATCCTGATCGGTATATTCAAAGCCGAATTGCATCAACACATAAATCCGGTAAGCAATAATCAGTGTAAGCAAAGCTAAAAACAGCAGAAGGCGTTTTACGGAAGTTTTCAATAGTTCACAGTGTTTGATTACGAATGTATTGAATTCAAAAAGAAAAAGAAGAGTCTCAACAAAGAAAAGTTGTCCATTCGATGATGACTTCAACATATCCCGATACAGCTGTAAAAAATCACTTATCTTTGTTCCCATTATTTTTTACGTTAAAAACAACACGTTACCGATGGAATATAATTTCAGAGAGATTGAATCAGATTGGAGAAAATACTGGGCAGAGAACAAAACATTCAGAGCAGAGGATAATTCTGATAAGCCAAAGTATTATGTGCTCGATATGTTTCCTTACCCTTCAGGAGCAGGACTACATGTAGGACATCCGCTGGGATATATTGCATCGGATATTTATGCGCGCTATAAACGACATAAGGGTTTCAACGTATTGCATCCGATGGGGTATGATTCATTCGGGCTTCCGGCTGAGCAATATGCGATTCAGACCGGACAACATCCGGCTATTACTACGGAAGAAAATGTGACACGGTATCGTCAGCAGTTGGACCAAATCGGTTTTTCGTTTGACTGGGACAGAGAAGTAAGAACATCCAATCCGGAGTATTACAGATGGACACAATGGATTTTTAAGCAATTATTTGATTGCTGGTATAATAACGATTCGGATAAAGCCGAACGGATTTCAGTGCTGGAAGAGCGATTTGCTCAAGAAGGAAATGAAACTGTAAATGCGGTGCATGATTGCGAAATAACTTTTTCTGCTTCGGAGTGGAAGGGCTTTTCGGAAAAAGAGCAGCGGGCTATCCTGATGAATTATCGGTTGACTTATTTAGCTGATTCATGGGTAAACTGGTGCCCGGCTTTGGGGACTGTACTTGCCAACGATGAAGTTATAAACGGACTTTCAGAGCGAGGCAGTCATCCGGTAGAGCAAAAGCTCATGCGTCAATGGTCCATGCGGATCAAGGCGTATGCAGAGCGATTGCTGACAGGGTTAGAAGGGATAGACTGGTCGGATTCGATCAAGGAACAGCAACGAAACTGGATCGGAAAGTCAGTAGGGTGTTCGGTTAAATTTCAGGTCTCGGATGCTGATTCTGCCATCGAAGTGTTCACGACACGTCCTGACACTATTTTTGGTGTTTCTTTCCTTGTTCTGGCTCCGGAACATCCTTTGGTGGACAGCCTGACAACTGATGAGTACAAGGAAGAAGTAGAAGCCTATAAAAAAGCAGCATCACTGAAGACAGAACGGGATCGTCAATCGGATGTAAAAAATATCACAGGGCAATTCACCGGAGGATACGCAAAACATCCTTTTACAGGAGAAAAAGTAGCGATCTGGATAGGAGATTATGTGTTGGCTTCATACGGAACTGGTGCTGTAATGGCAGTTCCATGCGGGGATCAGCGCGACTGGGATTTTGCCAATCATTTTGGTATTCCGATTAAGAATATTTTCAGTGATATTGATATTTCGGAAGCTGCGTATACTGAAAAAGAAGGTGTGATTGCGAATTCTGATTTTCTTTCCGGACTGGACGTGAAAGCAGCGATGGCAAAAGCTATTGAGGAGATCGAGAAACAAGGAATTGGTAAAGGAAAAACGAATTACCGATTGAGAGATGCTGTATTTTCCCGCCAGCGATTCTGGGGAGAACCATTCCCGGTATACTATAAAGACGATGTGCCGTATATGGTAGAGGATAATCAGCTTCCGGTTGAATTGCCGAAAGTAGATGCGTATTTACCAACTGAGGACGGTGAGCCACCTCTTGCACGTGCAAAACGGGAAGACTGGAATGTCTTTGAAGGAGAGCGAATGGAATTTAACACCATGCCGGGATGGGCAGGATCGAGCTGGTATTTCCTGCGGTATATGGATTCGAAGAATGACGGAGAATTTGTCGCAAAAGAAAAAGCGGACTACTGGCAAAATGTAGACTTGTATATCGGAGGTTCGGAACACGCTACCGGACACTTATTGTATGCTCGTTTCTGGACAAAATTCTTATACGATATGGGATACATCTCTTTTGATGAGCCTTTTAAAAAGCTGATCAATCAAGGGATGATTTTAGGGAGAAGTAGTTTTGTCTACAGGGATAAAGAAACAGGAAAGTTTGTTTCTGTTTCAAAAAAGGATGATTTTGATACGATTGCGCTACACGTCGATATTAATTTGGTAGACAATGACCGTTTGGATATTGAAGCATTTAAGAAATCCCGTCCTGATTATGCAAATGCTGAATTTATCCTCGAAGAGGATGGAACCTATGTTTGCGGTCACGAAGTTGAAAAAATGTCCAAGTCGAAATTCAATGTCCAAACTCCGGATGAGTTGGTAGAAAAATTCGGTGCGGATACATTGCGTATGTACGAAATGTTCCTGGGACCACTGGAACAGGCAAAACCCTGGGATACAAAAGGAATTAACGGGGTTCACAACTTTTTGCGAAAGTTGTGGCGTTTGTTTCATAACGGACAGGGAGAGTTGGAAGTGGTTGATCAGCAGCCACAACCGGAAGCATTAAAAACACTGCATAAAACAATTAAGAAAGTTACCGAAGACCTTGAACGTTATTCGTTTAACACACCGGTTTCAGCATTTATGATAGCAGTGAATGAATTGACGGATCAGAAATGTAATAACAAAGCTGTTTTGGGTGATTTACTGGTTTTATTAGCACCTTTTGGACCGCATATTGCAGAAGAATTATGGAAAAAACTAGGGAATACTACCTCGATAGCGTATGCACAATGGCCGGAGTTCAAAGAAGAGTTTTTGGTGGAGAATTCATTTGATTACCCGGTTTCCTTTAATGGCAAAATGCGCTTTAAAATAGCTTTGCCGACTGATATGGGAAAAGAGGATGTCGAAAAAACGGTACTGGCCTCAGAACAGGCACAAAAATACCTGGAAGGAAATCAACCTAAAAAGGTAATTGTTGTGCCCGGAAGAATTGTAAATATTGTTATGTAATTGATAAAAGCAACTGTTCTAAAAAGAGAGCAGTTGCTTTTATTGAATTTTTACTCCTATTACTGTATATAGATACCCTTCTGTATCTGTCATGCGAAAGATATAACTTCCCGGATGCAGTGTTTCTCCAAATGAAAAGGGGAGACTATTGTCTGGTGTGGAGATGCGTTGAACCAACGTGCCACTTGTTGTGTAAACTTCAACTTGTTTTAGTTTATTCGCTCCTGCTACGTGAAAAGAAGCAGAAGAAGGATTTGGAAACACCGTAAACTGATTTTCCTGTTGATCGGGAAGAGAAGCTGTTGAAACAGGAAGAAAAGTAGTGTCTTGTACCGTGGCAATGAAAAAATCCCGTAGATAAGGAGCTTCATATAGTGTATTCTCGAATACAAGTCCTGTCCTGTTTCGGCCAATTATGGCAATGCTTCCATCGAAGCAGGTCATTCCAAGTGGATTCACAGTTCCCGAAGGAGATTGCGCAGAAATAGTTTGCTGCCAGACTAATTCACCGTTATCCGGGTGTAATTTAACGAGCAGCGGCTCAACAAAACCATTCAGGACTACCGGTATGCTTCCAATGTAAGGATTTTCTCCACTGTTAATAAGAAATACTGGGGCTTCCAGCGAATCAAGGAGTACACTGACTCCTTTGTCTTCTCCTGTCCCTCCGATGGCTTCCAGCCAGACCAGTTCTCCATCCTGGTCCAGTTTACCCACCAAAGCACTGGAAAATCCTTCGGCTGTAATAACAGATCCGGCTAATGAGTCTACCGATAACTGAAAATCTCCGGTAAAATAGGAAGTCCCGTTTTTTGCTACTGTTATGGCAGTTCCGTGTACCTGACCTTCTCCCCGGATCGTTTTGACCCATTGAAAGTTACCGTTTGAATCGGTTTTCAAAATATAAAAATTGTGGTTGGAGTTATTGTTATCCAGAGGATTACCCAGAATAGATGTGTTGTCCCCGTAACTACCAATGATATACACATTGTTGTCTTCGTCCAGATCAATACCATTCCCCGAAGTTCCGTATCCGTCGCTTGCTATGAGCCATTCGGTAGTTTGCGTATTTAAATCATACTTAAACGTAAACATATTAAAATCGGCGGGTGAGTCAAGCTCAAATCCGTCCAGTTCAAAAGACCTGTAAAACTGTCCTGTAACATAAATCTGTTTATCTTCGGAGAAAAGCACATCAAAAATACTGGCACTTTCAACCACTGGAGCAATGGAAGCAAAATAATTTCCGGAAGTATCAAAAAGAGAAAGAAAGATTCCCTTCTGAAAAGCATTCACAAGTGTATCATTCCGTATGAAAAGAGAATCGCTGAATTCACCTGCAACTAAAAGAAACTGATCGCTTACTCGTGCAGCCTTCATGGAAATATCCCTTGTAGAGGTTATACTTTCTGTCCAGGTTATCGTTCCATCCGGAGAACACTTTCCTATCATACCGTTATAGAAATTGTGACCCGGTAGATGAGAAGATCCGATAGAAAAATCATTCCTGAAATTTCCTGTGAAGCATATTGCTCCTCCCGATGTGTAATCAATGGCAGTTCCTTCGGTCATGCCATTAGAAGCTCCCGTAATCACGTTGTTCCATTCCTGAGCGCTGAAGGAAAAACTCATAAACCAGAAGACGAGTAAAGACAGAACCCGGAAAAATAAAAAACGGTGCGTGACGATCATCGTATCAGGTTTATATGGCCCATAAATTCTTCCCGGTCATCTACATAACTCTTTTTGACGGTAATTTTCCAGATATAGGTTCCGTCCTGAACAATAGTACCTCCATAAGTTCCGTCCCATCCAAACTCTGCATCATACGATTCGAAAAGAATTTCTCCCCATCGGTTAAATATGGTTAAGTGATAATTGAACGGATCGTATCCTGATGTGAAAATAGGTTTGAAAACTTCATTGTAGTCGTCATTGTCTGGAGTGAAGGTATTCGGAACATAAAAAAGAAGTTCTTCTTTCATTGTAATAGTCTGCTCTGTAACATCAGAACATCCAATATCGGAGAATACCGTCAAAGTAATGGTATAGGTTCCTGTCTCGTCCGGGAAAGTATGCGAAGGAGAAAAATCAGTAGAAGTTCCGGAACCATCTCCGAAGTCCCAGACATACGAGTCGGCACCATAAGAGGTATTTACCATCTGCGATGTCAGATTGATGGTAGATAAATGATCCGGATCGGCGGAGAATTCAGCAATCGGATCCGGTTCGACACAGATATAGTCTGCTACGGAGCTTGTAGCAGTACAACCCGCTGAACTGGTAACGGTAAGAGAAACATCGTAGCATCCTATTCCGTTATAAACTGATGAAACACTGCCGCAACCACTGGCTGTTTGACCATTTCCGAAATTCCAAACACAATTGGCTCCGTTTCCGGTAGAAAGATTACTGAATACAGTCGTTACAGGTGAACATCCTGCCAGTACATCTCCGGAGAATTGAACATCCGGAATCGCATTAACTGTTACGGTTACCTGATCTGTGTTACTACAGCCTGTTTGGGAGGTACCTGTTACCGTATAGGTGGTCGTTTGGTTGGGAGTAAAGGAAACCCCGTTATTCACACCATTGTCCCAACTATAGGATGTCGCACCGGAAGCAGATAGTATCACTGTTTCCCCTTCACAAACGGAAATATCATTTCCGGCAAATACGGTTGGTTGATCGTGGACAGTGATCGATACAGAGTTGGATTGAAGTTGTGAACAGGAAGATACAGAAGCATCTTCAACGTTTTCTAAATTATACGTGAACACGCCAGGAACACCAGTTGGAACCTGAATCGTGATGGAATTACTTCCCGATGGAGTTGTAATCGTTTGGGAAGCTCCTCCGTCGATGTTATAGGTGAACGTATAGGGAGCTGTTCCGCCCGCTCCCGTAAAGGTCACGACAGGGGATGTCGCATTAATACATACGGAAGCTGTTCCGGAGATTGTTGCTGTGGGTAAAGGATGCGCGGTTACCGTCAGGTTATCCGTGTTCTGACATCCGTTGTTGTCAGTTCCGGTAACTGTATAGGTAGTCGTTCCGATACCGGGAGTAAAGGATACTCCGTCAGTAACAGAGTTGTCCCATACATAACTGGTAGCCCCTGTACCGTTTAATGTAATGCTGGTTCCGGCGCAAACTGTTTGATCCGTTCCGGCCTGTACATTTGGCAGAGGGTTAACAATAAGGGTGATGGTTGAGGTAGAGTCGCATCCATTGGCAGAGGTGAATACCTGTGGATAAACTCCGGCTGCTGTTTCCTGATTCCCATGAATCATAGCGGAGGCTCCCTGACATATACTGAGAGTTTGAGAAGTTTGAATTTGCGGAACTTCACTGACGGTATAATCCGGAGTCTGATAACTACATCCTTCAGTAGTATAAACTGTAACAGATATTGGATTATCTGCAGTTGTCACCGGTGTAGTTTGTGTTGTAGCTCCATTTGACCACAGATAGTTTGCAAATCCGGATCCGGCGTCAATTTGTGCTGTAAATCCCTGACAGTATTCATTATCACCCGTTATCGTTGTAATCGGATTAGGGTGAACAGTAATCGTTACCTGATCCGTCCCTGTACAGCCATTAGCGTCAGTTCCGGATACAGTATATGTAGTGGTTGCCGTTGGACTAATTGTATGAGACGCTCCTGTTCCCAGATTATTGTCCCAGGTGTAAGATACTCCTCCCGAAGCTACCAGCGTGGTAGACGCTCCTTCACAGATAGCAAGATCTGTACCTGCATTAATAGGTGCATTGGTATTAACAGTTACTGTAATATTATCTGTGTTTTGACAACCAAAAGCATCTGTTCCGGTTACTTCGTAGGTGGTTGTGCCGTTGATGATAAAGGGTACACCATCCGTTACACCATTATTCCATGTATAACCACTTGCCCCGGAACCGGAGAGAGTAATGGTTGAGCTGGTACAAACTGTGAAGTCATTCCCTGCCGATACATTCGGAAGAGGATTAACTGTCACCGTTACCTGATCTGTATTTGTACAGCCGGCAGACGAGGTTCCGGTAACGGTATAGGTAGCGGTCGAAGTCGGAGTGAAAGCCACACCGTTAGAGATTCCGTTATTCCATACATATGAAGCAGCATTCCCTGAAGCAGTTAATGTTACACTTGTCCCATTGCAAATTGTCTGGTCTGCTCCACCATTAACAGAGGGAGATGGATTTACCGTAACAGTGGTAGTAGAAACAGCAATACATCCGTTGTCGTCAATCGTGAGCGTATAGGTTCCTGACATTGTCGGGGTAGCATTTGGAAGAGTAGGGTTCTGCTGGGAAGAACTAAAGCCGTTAGGTCCTGTCCATGAGTAAGTGCCTCCACCTGATCCACTTAAATTAATGGTGGCTCCCTGACAATAAGGTCCGTCATTTCCTGCGGTTGCATTACATGGTGGTGCACATAGAGGATCGTTTGCTGAAAGAACCGTTAAGGTTTGTGTAATAGGATCGGAAGGGCAACTGTTCGTATTATCAGGTGTGAAAGTTAATGTGTAAGTACCCGGTGTGCTTGTATCTATAGAGGAAGGAGACCAACTTCCGTTGATTCCATTGTTTGATGTTGCAGGTAGTGTAGGTTGGGGGTCGTTCTGACAAATATCAGGGAAAGGATCAAACACGGGTGGTTGAGGTGTATTGACGGTAACGGTTATTGATTCCGATGACTGACAGCCCGAAGCCGGATTTGTGACGGTTACATTGTAGGTTGTTGTGGTGGTGGGAGAGGCTATCGGAATAGGAGACGTCGTATTGGAAAGACCTGTAGAAGGCGTCCAGGAATAAGTATTGTCCGGATCCAAACAGACGACAGTTACACTACCCGGTAAAGTGCCCCCGGAAGGGTTGGATTGAGAATACACATTATTTCCGGAAGTATTGTTCAGGTTGATGGTGTTTTGATTATTATTTGCACCGGAATTATAAGAAAACGTGATTACGTCATTTGTAGAAACAGGAATTGTAAATGATGCTGAACTGGCAGAGCCCGAGATTGTATAATTCCCCTGTACATTTCCATTGACCAACAGGTCTACAGATGCTCCTCCGGTCCAGCCATCTGATCCGGAATCATTTAATACAAGCGTGTAATTACAATTGCTGACACCTCCGGTTGCAGTAACATCAAGTTGAACAGACTCTCCCTGACAGATCGTTTGATCCGGGAAATCCTGCAGGTTTAATGAAACCGGATTTATGACATGGGTTGTTTGGCAATTGAACTGTGCATCTCCAACATTTAGTGTTACAGATGCGGGAAATGTTGCCGTTGCAGGATTGAAAATTCCTGTTGCAGGGTCTATTCCCGATCCGGAAAAAACACCATTTGCACTGGTATAATTGTTCAGGTCTATAGGAGTATTGTCCCCCTCACAAAGTATGGGAGCACTCCACGCTGAAGAGCATACTACTGCTGGTGCAGAAGTAGTAGTATTACAGGTGTATCTTCCCATCCAGGTGCTATATCCTGAACCGTCATTAGAAGATGAGGAAGAACCTGCTATTGAAATCGATGTTACTTCTGCATCAGTTTGTAAAACTATGGTTACACATTGGGTAGGATCACCAACGCGGAGAAAAGGTGTGACTGCCGGATTATTGTCCCAGCTTCCCCATTCCGCAGTGTTGGAATTGACAAGTGAATAATTGATAACGGTACCTGTGGCATTACTTGTGAAT
Source organism: Wandonia sp. (assembly GCF_984588085.1). Taxonomy (NCBI): domain Bacteria; kingdom Pseudomonadati; phylum Bacteroidota; class Flavobacteriia; order Flavobacteriales; family Crocinitomicaceae; genus Wandonia; species Wandonia sp. The sequence goes on along the minus strand of NZ_CFIGVI010000034.1, from coordinate 18,297 downwards.
GAAGGAGTAGAAGTGCCTAGTATATTCGCTCCGTTCGTTTGAATAATGATACCTGTAACTGCGGAAGACCCACCGTTAGAGACCCATTCGCAATACTCAATGGTTACTTCGTAGACTCCATTCCCTAAATACGTGTTGGAAAGCACGGAGACGGACATCCCGTCACAGGAATAAGTGTATTTGTATGAAAAGACATACGTAAATAGTACAAGTAGTAATAGTTTAAGTTTCATAACAACCAATTTTTTATAATTGCATTTGAGGCTGTCGAAAAAATAGGTGAAGGTTATTGTGTGTCGATCAGAATAGAAGAAAATCAATTCCTCAATTTCACCTGACGTAGTTTGACATAGCCCTATAGTTACACGTAAGTGAAAAACGGAGAATAAAGACAGCTAAAACTGAATTTATTAGTAGTATTCGGCCTTTCATAGTATCTTTCGTGTCAGTACATCATGGTGACGAATATAGACTTAATTTGGTTGCTAAAAAAAGCTTAATATATCTGATTATCGGTATTTTACACGGATTTCAGGAATGGTGATTTGAAATTTAACAGAATTGTTTTTTCAATAAAAAGAACTGCTTTTTGGTGGATGTGTTAAACAATTGAATCATATATGTGTTCAGTGTTAAAAAAGAGGTGAATAGCAGATGGAAGTAAGTATTTTTTGGCACAGGAGAGATTTACGTCTTTCTGATAATGCAGGGCTGTTTAAGGCTCTAAAAGGAAGTGAGCCTGTACAACCCCTTTTTATTTTTGACAAAACTATTCTGGAGAAACTTCCCAAAAAGGATTCACGGGTTCAATTTATTTATGACTATGTAAAGGAATTGAAAGAAGAATACAAACGCTTAGGAGCAGATCTGTGGGTGTATTTTGGAAGTCCAAAAGATGTGTTCCGGGAAATTCTGACTTTGGAGAAAGTGAGCACGGTATATACGAACCGGGATTATGAACCGTATGCTCTGGAAAGGGATAAGGCGATTTATGAATTATTGAAAGAGCAGGGAGTAGCGTTTGTCGGAGCAAAAGATCATGTAATTTTTGAAAAAGATGAGGTTCTTAAAGAGGATGGACTTCCTTACACTGTTTTTACACCGTATTCCAGAAAATGGAAATCCAAACTGAATCCATTTTATATAAAGTCATATCCTGTTGAAAAGCATCTGAATAATTTATACGCAGGGGGGAAGAAAACGGAAATACCCGAACTTAGCGAATTAGGATTTGAAGAAAACCCAACTGTAGAATTCCCTGCTAATCGTGTTGAAGATGCTATTTTAGAAAAATACCACGAAACCCGGGATATCCCTTCTGTTAAGGGAACGAGTCGTTTGTCTGTTCATCTCAGGTTTGGGACTATCAGCATTCGAAAGTTAGTAGCACAAGCACAAGCAATAAGCGAATCTTTTCTGAATGAATTGATTTGGCGAGATTTTTACCAAATGATTTTATTTCATTTTCCGCAAACTGTTTCTGAGGCCTTTAAGCCCCGATATGACAGAATTGAATGGGAGAATGATGAAAAACTATTTGCCGCCTGGTGTGCGGGGAAAACCGGATATCCACTTGTTGATGCAGGAATGCGAGAGTTAAATGAAACCGGTTATATGCACAACCGTGTCCGGATGGTAACGGCCAGCTTTTTGACCAAACATTTGTTAATTGACTGGCGTTGGGGAGAGCGGTATTTTGCAGAAAAGCTACTGGATTTTGATCTGGCGGCTAACGTTGGGGGATGGCAATGGGCTGCTTCCTGCGGGTGTGATGCGGCACCCTATTTCCGGGTGTTTAATCCGACGCTGCAGTTGGAAAAATTTGACCCGGATCGAATATATGTTCGGAAGTGGGTGAAAGAATTTGGTTCACACACCTATCCGAAACCTATTGTTGAGCATAAAGTAGCAAGGGAACGAGCCATTGAACGTTATAAACAAGCCTTGAATAACTGATTACTTTCTTCGGGCAGTAAACTTGTACTGGAGAGTAACATAAGCATTGATCCCATCTGAGGGAAGTATACCCGGTCCGGGATAACCGGTAGCACGTCTTGTGAAATACGTCTGATTGGTGAAGTTGTTGACACCAGCTTCAATCTGAAATGAATTTTTGAAAGTGTAACGAGCCGAGAAATCCATTACATAATAAGCAGGGACTTCTCCGATCACAGCATCTCCTGAAGGAACTACAGCGTTGGAGGCATCAGTAAATTGTTTTGCATTGTAGCTACCCTGTACCTGGACAGTAAAACCATTGTAGCCGTATTTCAATCCGGATCGAATAATAACGGGACTTACATACTCTACCTGCTTGTCAATATAATTAGGTTCTTTAGAAGTGATGTAACGCGAATGAATATATGAAGCATTAATAAAAAGCGATAACCCGTGTTTGGTGTCCTTCATAAATGCTTTAAAAAAGTCTGCTTCAGCAAATGCTTCAACACCCATATTTCGTGCGTTTCCGATGTTTGTTCGTTCCTTGTACAAGGTGCCCGCTTTAGGGGCAAGTCCGATTTTATCGCCATAAAAAATATAGAACCCGGCCAGATCGTAGATAAAATAATCTTTGATTAATCCCCTGAAACCTATTTCCCCGGTATAGCCATACTCGTCTTTGATCAGTGGGTCAATGACAATGTTAGGATTATTGACACGTATATCTGTAAAATTGATAGCTCGGTAGTTTTGGGTGAAATTCAGATACAGTGAAGTGCTTTTATTCACTTTGTAAGAAGCGCCTAGCCCAAAAAGCGGAACATTTCGAACGACACTATTCGAGTCGCGTAATGTGAAAATATCAAGAGTATCAGCATTCAGCGGGTGGATAACATATTGTTTGAAATAACCGGAAGAACCACTACTGATGTGCTCGAAACGAATTCCGGCATTTAACGTAAACTTTTTCCCCAGGAAGAAAATATTTTCGAGAAAAGCAGCGAAATTTCTGGAAGGGTATTCAAACGATGAATTTTCAAGATCATCCGGATTGATGTAACGAAATTCAGCTCCGTCTCCTCCGGTTGCCGTTCCTTGATTAGCAGTTGTGTTTCCCTGATAATACCTTGCCCCGATTAATAATCCTCCGCGGAATTTAGGGTCTGATTTATCTTTACTAAGCGAATATTTTTGGAGAAATCGTGCTTCCATTCCGCCATTTTTAAAATGTCCCTGGAGCATTTCCCGGTTTCCTCCCTGATCTGCCTGTGTAATCTTACCTAAAAAACCTACTGTTTCTCGTGAAGACAGCATACCAAAAGCCCGGAAGTTAAAATGAGCGTTTTTAGTAATATCATAATCATAATGAAGAGCCAGAAGGTTCCAGTTTACCCGAAACCAGTTCCTGTCCCTGAAACTTTGTCTGGGATCTTCTGCAAACTGAACATCGGAAAGCCCGCCTGCTTGTTTGGCAAGATAATTCATATGGGTATATTCCAGTTTGATTTGCATCTTTTCGGAAATGCGATAGCCTAATTGCCCAAATGCCTGGTGTTGATTGAACTTACTGTTATCCCTGTATCCGTCGCCTCGCTTGAATTGATGGTAAACCTGATAACTCCAGCGTTTTACAGTTCCTGCTACACGATTAAAGGTTCCGAAATAACCATACGTTCCAATTGTATTACGCGTAGTAAACTCAAAAGGAGTATGTGCAGGCGCATCTTTGATCAGAAAGTTAAGAAGTCCTCCGAACTGGGTTCCGAATTGTAATGAGGCAGAACCACGGATTATTTCTATTGCCTGAAGCGCTTCAATTGGTGGGGTATAATAGCTTTCCGGATATCCAAGGGCGTCGGCACTAATGTCGTATCCGTTTTGGCGGGTATTAAAATTAGCTGTTCGGTTTGGGCTAAGTCCTCTTCCACCGATTCCCATCTGGATACCTGCACCGTCATTTTCCCAGATGTTTAATCCCGGTATTTTGGCAAATAATTCGCGCGGATTTCCTGTCGATTTTGCGCCACTCAGGTTGTTGAGTTCAATGACAGCATTCGTACCTGTATAAATCTGTACACCTTTGATGGGAGGGAGATACCCGACATCAAAATCGGCCATGCGTTTATGCATAACCTGAACTTCTGCTATTTCCCTGTATTTTTCAATAAGCAAAATTTCAACCGGGGATTTGGTACCGATATGCTCTTTAGTAACAAGGAAGAATAAGCTATCAAATCCAGAACTGTATAGCAGTAGAGTGTCGCCAACCTGTACAGGGATCTCAAATTTCCCGTCTATTTTAGAGAGCCGGTTTACTGATGATGATATATTTTTCACCGCTACATAGGGGAGGGGGGTGTGGGATTGATCCACAACAATTCCTTTTATCTGTGAATGGACAGGGAAAAATAGAGCAAGGAGCGAAAGTATGAAGAGTATATATCTGATCATGGTGTGAATGGTTCTATCCAGTTTCGGTGACTCAAATTGTAGGGTAATGTTGTCAGATCATGTTTCCGATCAATGAAAAGTTGAGAAGGTCGTCCGTTAAGACTTACATATACTTCAGCATGCACGGAAGGATCAGTAATCGTAATTTCTTTTTCTCCGAAAGAAAAAGTCTTCCCGTCATATTTTACCTTTAAAAATCGGGCATATTGAAGAATCATATCCGGTTGTGTGGACATTTGGTCAATTTGTGTCTGTGTGAGGTAGTGCGTGTTGTCAATTTGAGCTGTTCTACCTGTCGCTTTATCTTTGATATAAAAAGTGGCGTACCCTTCTTTGTGCATAAGCATTACGCGCCATGAAAAACGGAATCCTTCCTCATTCCAGAAAAGATTTCCCGGATAGAGCGTATAACGGAAAGGAAGGGTAATCTGTGCTGCGATATAGATCACAAGGAAAGTCAGGACAAGTGGGTTTGTTTGTCCGGAGGGCTTTTCGTCAGGAACTTTTTTCTGTTGCGTGATACGCAGCATCCTTTTTAGAAAAGTCAGCACTTTTTCATGAAACTCATTCGAAAAGAAAATAAGTGTTGAGAAGATCATTACCCAGGGAAATACACCAATCGGAAACAGATACCAGGTAATCAAATGAAACCCGACGACAAATAAGTAAGCAAACCTTCTGGTTTTTGCCGTAAGGAGAAAAAATACAATAAATAAGTCATACAAACAACCGAACCAACTGAACAGATAGGCTGTTTCCTTCATCTGTAGAAATGGCCCGAAAAAAGGAATTGTATGGTGTGCTTGCAGCCATGTTCGCAGAGGTTCCGCATGAAATAACCAGTCGGAGTTAAGTTTGGCTATCCCTGCAAAAATATAAACAACAGCTAACTGGAATTTCAGAATTCCAATGTGCCATTGCGAGGTTGTGTCTCTTCGTATTGAAGGATTCCGAAATGCATCCACTGAAAATTTTGCGTTTGCAGGAACGAGCACCATAAGGAAACTCATCAGACTGACAAAATAATAATGATTCAGGTAATTGGACTTGTCAAGTAACTCGACATACGTAAAACAAAGAAAAAAAACAAAAGCACTATAGCGGTACAAATAACCAATACTAATACCGATAGCAGCAAGCAACATCAGAATGAAAGGGAGATACATCCAGTTTCCGGGTAATGGTTTAACCCATTCGAACCCCAGGTATCCGAAATAAAACTGAGGATCTATGTAAAGTTGCTGTACCCAACCTTTGAAGAGGAAACGACTGACCCCAAATAACATGAGAACCCCAAAGATTATCCTGTAAATAATCAATGGGGTTATAGAAACTTGCTTGTCAAAAGCAAAATAATTAGTCCATTTACTGCTAATCTCCGTCATTATCCTGATACGTAATCAACACACCAAAGGAGGAAGTCATATCGGTTTTGAGGTTCACAACCTGACTTTGAATCAGATTATAAAGAGCTTCCAATTCAGAAGGATTACTTTGCATCTCTTCTTCTAACGTTCCCTGAAACGTATCGATTTTTGTAATAATCTGATCAAAAGTGTTGTTAATTGTTGTGTTCAACGCAGACTTTTCGAGATGAATCAGGTAATCATCGAATCCGCTTCCGTTGGAGGATCCGTTATGTGATTTACCCTTGTACAAACGATGTATGGAAGCAATATTTGCGCGAAGCAGATCCAGTGAGATTCCACTGTAAGGAGCTTCAATATATTCCGGCAATTGGATTCCAAAACTTTGAATTCCGATCGGGATACCGAGTTTCGCGGTTTTGGCCAACTCATAATCCCGGTTAAATTCGTTGACCAACTCTGAAAACGAAGAAGTCGTTTCTGTTCCTGTTGAACTCACAAAAGTGGATCGGTAACTGCTCCAGGCAGAAACAACAGCCGTTGTTTCGTCAGACAATTTGTAAATAACATCTTTTGTGTACGTTTTATAGCCGGTCTCACTTAATCGTGTGAAAGCATCCGGATTGTACAAAAGATAATCCAACGCAGAAAAACCAATTGCAACGGTATTTCCGGCAGAAGCGAGATTATAGGTTCCTGAGGAAATATTGGATTCAACTACTGCGGTGTCTGTAGGGAATGTTCCCGTAGCTCCTTTGTACCCGTAATTTCTGAATGGACCAAAATCATACATTTTTACGGTCTGATAGGCAAGATAGGCAGCCTGCCATTTTTCTCTGAGCAGGTCAAAGTTAGCTGAAGAAGCATCTGTCTCAAATGCATCAAAAGCAGATTTAAGCTCAGTTACTTTTGCCTGATAATCTGCCAAAGCTGGCAGGATCGTATTATCAGCGATATTGGTTAACATCGCCCCCTTATCAAAAGCAGCAGAGGAGGAATCATCTTCCTCCTTCTTGCAACTGACAAATGCCAAAGTGACGAATGCGACTATAGTGAGATAACGCATTGTTAGTATAGTTTTTAATATTTAGAATCCAACGCTCCTTTAATGGAGTTGATATCTGACACAGACATATCCCAAAGGTTGTCTTTGAAGAATAGCATAATAGCAGCATGTTCTGCAGCAGACAATCTTCTTGTTTCAATCGGAGCATAACGAAGATTCCATGTGAAAGCATAAGCTTCTGAAAGTACGTGAAGGAATTTTGCATTGTCTGTTCCAAAAGCAGAAATGGCATCATTCAAGTACTTGATGGCCTGATTAGCAGAGATGTCCTCCCATTCTTTGCGGATGGCGATAATAGCAGCATCTCTATCTTCAAGTACATCTGCTGAGATCGCTGCACGTCCACGGAGGAAGTTATTCATCATATCTGCATTTGAATTCAATGTACCGTTCTGAGAATTACAGTATTTTCCCCAGAAGCTGTCAGGAATAAGCATCGGGAAGCTAGGTTCTACACCAAAGTATCCGAATGCTTCATCAAAATGATGTTCCATTGTTGTGTAATATTTACCGGCAGCAGGATCAACAGGAGTTGTGTTATCAACATCCATTTTTGCATCACTGAAATAGACATTGAGTGCCTGGTACATAAACACACCACCCATAAGTCCTTTTTCTATTAATTGAACATGTTCGTATCCTTTGTCATCAAAAAGATAGGTTTTCCCATCCGCTGAAGTAAGTGTACCTGCCTGTCCGTCAGCAGCCGTCATAGAAAAACTCAAACTGGCTTTAGCGATAGAATCCATCCAGTTTTCGAACATCTGCTGATCAAGATTGAAGCACTTGTCTTTCAATTGTTTTGTTGAGGAGAAAGAGAAGTTCCCGGCTCCATTATCTCCTGTATTTGCAAACATATCTTTTAATGCCTGTGCATCCAAAGCGGTAGTAGTACCTGTTTTCATCATGACTACCATTTCTTTAAGTTGCTGAAGACGGTCTGCCTGCCCGCTGTAATTCACGGTAGAATTTCCATTGGCATCGGTGAAAGAGTAGGTTGTTGGTACATCGTATTCCTCTTCTGAATAGTAGGCACAACTTCCGTTATCTTTTTTTGCTTCACTGTCGAAGTTCAGCGCTCCGGGGTCTGTACAACCCTCTTTTTTACAGCCCATTAATGCCAAGCTGATAATTCCTGCAGTTACTAGAATATGTTGTTTTTTCATCAAGAACGATTTTTTGTGCAAAACTACCGCAGGATCAAACATAGGGCAATACCATAAAAGTGGTATTTTTAATTATTCTAAATAAAGATATTTTGATTGAAGGAATTACAGGTCTTCTGATATAAGGAACTGTTTAGATGGTGAGAGCAAGGTTTTAAAAATGGAGTCATTTTCGTTTGAAACCGTAAATATTTTGGATATTATCATTCCTTTTTGTCGGTTCTGCTTAATTTTACGACATTCACATTTTTGTCAAAACATATTTCCGCTATGGAATTTAAGAATACGAAAGAGTTTGCAGTCGAGTTGGATGAAAAAGATCCGTTACGCAAATACAGAAGAGAGTTTTTAATCCCGGATTTTCATAAAGAAAGAGTAGTCTATTTTACAGGGAATTCGTTGGGATTACAGCCTACACGGGTTGGGAGTTATATCCAGCGAGAACTTGATGATTGGGCGAAATGGGGGGTGGAAGGACATTTTAACGCAGACCGTCCCTGGTTTGCCTATCACGAGTTTCTGACCGAAAAAACAGCGCGAGTTGTAGGGGCAAAACCAACTGAGGTAGTAGTGACACATTCGTTGACTACGAATTTGCACCTGTTGATGGTTTCTTTTTACCAACCGAAAGGAAA
>NZ_CFIGVI010000034.1:2933-9571 GCF_984588085.1 Wandonia sp. | reverse complement strand
CCGGACATGCTGTAGGTGCGTTTGTAGGTTTTGATCTGGCGCATGCAGCGGGTAACATTGCATTGGAATTGCATGAGTGGGGACCTGATTTTGCTGCCTGGTGTTCGTACAAATACCTGAATTCCGGACCGGGAAATGTTTCGGGAATGTTCGTGCATGAACGACATGAATTCAATCCGGATCTTCCCCGATTTGCCGGTTGGTGGGGATATGACAAGGAAACACGTTTTCTGATGAAGTCCGGATTTGTTCCGATGAAAGGAGCAGAAGGCTGGCAATTGTCGAACGCCCCGGTATTCGGAATGGCAGCGCATCTGGCTTCTTTGGATATTTTTGATGAAGTAGGGATGACAGCTTTACGTAAAAAAAGTGAGCTGCTTACCGCTTATCTTGAATTCGTTATTCGCGATATTTCAGAACGAAATGACGAAAAAGTGAATTTTGAAATTATAACACCCGAAGAGCCACATCGAAGAGGTTGTCAGCTGTCTATTTTAGTGCACGGACAGGGGAAATCACTGTTTGAGGCAATCTCAGAGGGAGGAGTAGTTGCTGACTGGCGCGAACCGAATGTAATTCGTATTGCTCCGGTTCCGCTGTACAATTCGTTTGAAGATGTGTATCGCTTCGGAAAAATACTTGAGAATGGAATCCGTTGATCTGACTTTACAGCAATTGGTGCAAGTCCATTTCTCGGGACAGCTTGATGAACGGATGATTTATATTAATCTGGCTGTTCAGGCAATTACCGTTATGTTCATTGGGTTGTTCCTGTGGCGACTGAGTGTTTATTTTCAGCGAAAGAAGATGAAACAACGCAGGAGAAGTCCAATGTTCGAACCGAAGTTCGGAAGAAGAAATTAACACAGATAAAAAATTGAATCATGCAAAACGTAGCAGTTGTTGGTGCAGGATTAGTAGGGAGTTTACAAGCCATTTTACTGGCGAAAAGAGGGTTTAAGGTCGATGTATATGAACGAAGACCTGATTTGCGAAAGGCAGAAATTCTTGCCGGAAGATCCATCAACCTGGCACTTTCTGACAGAGGATGGAAGGCATTGGATAAGGCAGGGATTTCAGATGAAATCAGAAAGATTGCCATTCCGATGTTTGGGCGTAAAATGCACGCAGTTGATGGTGCATTAACGTATCAACCGTATGGAAAAGAAAATCAGGCTATATTTTCTGTATCCCGTGGAGGATTGAATCAAAAATTGATGAATCTTGCCGACGATTATCCGGAGATCGCTTATTTTTTCAATATGCGTTGCGAGGATATTGACTTTGACTCCAATACGATCCGGTTTACAGATACGGAGAAAGATCAGATCGTAGAAAAAAGTTACGATGCTGTTTTTGCTACGGACGGAGCCTTTTCGGCTGTTCGTAATCGCATGATGAAATATCCGATGTTTGATTATTCCCAGTCGTACCTGACGCATGGATATAAAGAACTGGTAATTCCGCCAAATGAGGACGGATCGCATAAAATTGATAAAAACTGTCTGCATATCTGGCCGCGCGGTGAGTTCATGATGATCGCACTGGCTAATTTGGACGGGAGTTTTACCGTAACATTATTCTTTCCGATGGAGGGCGAATTGTCTTTTGCGAGCATAGATACTCCGGAGAAAGTGAAAGACTTTTTTGAAAAAACATTCCCGGATTCAATTCCGTTAATGCCAACGCTATTGGAGGATTATTTTTCAAATCCAACCTCAACACTGGTTACCGTGCGTTGTAATCCATGGAACCATGGAACACAGGCTGTTTTGATGGGAGATGCAGCACATGCTGTCGTTCCGTTTTACGGACAGGGAATGAATGCCGGTTTTGAAGATTGCACAGTTTTTGATGAATTATTGGAGCAACACGGAGAGAACTGGGACATGATTTTCTCCGAGTACTCGCGTTTACGGGTGCCGGATGGAAACGCAATTGCTGATCTGGCATTGAATAACTATATTGAAATGCGGGATTTAACAGCAGATCCGGACTTTTTATTACGGAAAAAGATCGAACGAAAATTTTCAGATCTGTACCCAAATGACTGGATGCCGTTATATGAGCAGGTAACCTTTAGTCACATCCGATATAGTGATGCGCTCAAGCGCGGTCAATATCAGAGGGGAATCATGGATGAAATCATGCAGACGGAGGGAATCTATGAGAAATGGGACAGTGAGGAAATCATGAATAGAATTGCTGAGAAAGCGAAAACGAAATAGTTATGATGAGATTAGCCGTGGTAGTGGTGTTGGCAGGACTTTGTACTTTTCCTGTATACGGGCAGAAGAAAAAGAAGCGAAGTCAGTATTTTACCAAACAGAGTTATCAGTATCCTTTGTTCAAATGGACGGGGGAATACAGCCGCCACGGATTTCAGTTCAATTTCGGTCCGACTTATCTGCTTACCAACGGCGAAACTCCTGAACGGGATTTGTCTACCTCACCGGATACGAATGCAACCTACACGCATAATCCGTCCGGGCGATTAGGAGGGTTTATAGAAGTGGGAATGGTGCATATTGCCAAGAAACGTCGCAAAGTCATCCATTATTTTGATTGGGGGATCGGGTATAAACACTTTGCAGGAACCGAACAAACCCGTTTAATGATTCATCGTTTTGGAGAAATAAACGAAGTTAAAGGAAACGGCGTTTTTGACATGGGGTATTTGTACGGACGATTTAACGTACACAATGTCTGGCAAATCAATCGGGATATATTTCTGGATAATGCGTTGGGATTCAATATCGATTATCGTCTGACGGGGAGCGTACCCGGTGATAATTCCCGGTACGATGGGGCGGTTCTTCCCCAAACGCAGCGATTTCAGCAGGATTTTGTGGCGCAACTTAATTATGAATTGGGCGTAGGTTTTAAGATTCGAGATGGCTTCTTTATCATTCCATCCGTGCATACTCCGATTTTGGGAATTTATGAATGGACCGGAGGGAATCCTTCCCTGATGTGGTATTCATCACGTTATCAACCTTTGTTGCTAAAGGTGAAATTTGTTTGGTTGTTTAAAAAGAAAAACAATGCTTGTCCGCCGGTATACGGAAACCCGGATGATGAAAAGCGAAACCAGCAATACATGAATGGGCAGTGATGATAGGGTGAGGGGATGCCTCTTGTGAATCGTGTTATAAGTATAATAGCCTTTTGTTGACCGATAATCGCTGGCAGAAGTTGAAAGCTGCTTCTGCCAGCGGATTTTTTTAGAAATTGAATCTTAGCATATCACCATATTCTTCTTGGATAGCGGAAGGTATACTATCAGTTAGTGGAGAAAAGCAGGGGAAAAGAATTTCTTTTATTTTTCTCTCAAAGAGAGTTTGTTGCAACCGTTTTTCCTGTTCTATATAGTTAGCCTGTTCCTTGAATAACCATTTCAACTCGTCTTTGATGGGCATAGGTTTTTTCATTCTCATCTTGTTTAATTGACGAATGGAGGCATCAAGCTTTTCTTCACTTACTTTGTCAAGCAGAACAGTTCCCAGATGACCACTATTGAGTTTTGTCTTCTGATAGTAGAAATATCCCTTTTTGTTAATACCGATTACTGCCACATCATAAAGCATATAGTCATTTAGTGCATAATCGAACTTTCCGTTAGTTGCTGTGATGCGCTGATAACTATTGATTTTGGAAGGAAAAAGATAGGCGTATAAACGATCGTAAGATCGATGGTCTTCCACCTCAAAAGTAAAGCCGTTATATGTTATTTGAGCTGTTTTTCCTGTGATAGGGTCAACGATGGTGGTTGTTTTTCGTGCAAGAGTAGCTTCGTATACCTGACGGTCTATGTTTTTTACAGGAGAATTACCATAGATTACGAAACCGACTGTTCCGCCACCCAGTTGTTTAACCACATGTTTATAGTTAAGGTCATATTCTTCCGAGAAAGCTTGCGCCTCCCTTGCATTTGTTCGATCCTTTTCTGTAATGCGTGCTTCTGCCATTTCCTGATCCCATTTGTCTCTTCTTTCCAACTCTTTTCGTTTTAAGGATTGTGCGTGTTTTCGTAGTTTGTTGGTGTTTTGCTCATAAAATTTCCGCAAACCTTGTAGGTGAGGATTATTGGGGTTAATCGCTCCGACGTATTCTGCCTCAAATTGCGCGAATTCAGGATATCCCATTTCTTTTGCTCTTTTATCAAGTTCAGTCAAGGGGAGATGCAGATTTTTTACATACACATCTAATACTCGATTGTCGCAAGTTTCATGAATGCTTTGCATTCTTCGTTCAAATTCCCGTGTGGCTAAAAGTGTAGTGTTGAATTTAGTATTCCAGAATGAAAGGACTTTAGAAGGAAAAATGAAATCAAAATGACCACAATTCTCTTTTTCTTTAGCTACGTCCACATTTCCACGATCATCTACATATTCAAGCACGGATTCGATTTCGCAGTTAGTGAGTTCCGGGAATTTAGTCATTGCTGTAGGAGACCAATAGATTTTAGTTCTCGCATATGCCGATTGATCAATCGTCTCGGACCAGTCCCGTACAAACTGATAGAGCATTTCTTTTGTTTCTCCCGCTCGCATCCATTTATTCCGTACAAAGCGCAAGTCAGGTCCCGTTGAGTTTTCTCCTATACGATGACAGGATTGACACTTGGATTCAAATAAATCCTTACCCAGATCTACATTACTGGTATACCCGGATTCCATAGCAAGGTAAAGACTATCTCGATACGTTCTATCTTTTCTAAGTTTCATGTTGTTGAGTGTGTCTTCGTATCCTTCAGGATAAAAATCAAGTTGGTCCATATTAACCGGGACAGGAATCTTCATAAGGGGTTCCGGATTTACCCAGTTAATAATGCCTTCTTCATTTTTAACACCGTCATAAAGTTGCATACCTGCTTTATGTTCTTCGACAGGAACCTGTACGTAAACCCCGGTAGCGGGGTTAATATCCAGAAGTTCTCCTTCAGTGGAGTATGCTCTGAAACTAAACATCCCTTGGGTTTCTAGAAGATTCGTGTCAGCTACAGTGCTTAACCCGTTTTTTACCATAGTGGGACCATCCAGTGCTTCCTGCCATTGGATGATAGCTTTTCCCGAATAAGCTTCTCCGTTAAGGAGAAAACTGCTCTTGGGCATAGATAATAGAACTCCGGATTTGGATAAAACAAGAGTATCAGTATTTTCCCAGATAAAGAACTCTCCTTCAAGATGCTCAATGAGCGGGGTTCTCTCCAGCTCATTGTACAGACTAATGAGTTCTGATTCATTCAAAGGAGTCGTACGATTTAGCATTTTCCAGGTGAATAATCCTGCCAATGTGAGTAATGCGCTAACAACAAGGATAATTCCTGTGTAATATAATTTTCTGTTGAAATGATAACGTTTGGCAATTTGTTTAACTACAGTCCGGAGGTGGTTCCGTTTTATTGTTTCCTCGATATCTTTCTGGAGTTCGAATTCTTGTTGAAGTGTTTTGTCAGTTAGAAGTTCCTGCTCAAAATTCAATTGATCTTTTTCGTCCATTTCTCCCCGCAAGTAGCGGTCAATGCGTTTTGTGTTTTCTGCTTTCATGGTAATGCGTATTAGTGGGTTAATCTATCTTCCGAAGGGGTTAGTTGAATAACAAGTTTTTTGGCTTCCTGTATACAGCGATATTTTTGCGCTTTTACCACCTTATCATTTCGCAGTCCCACTTTATAAGCTATATCAGTCATAGACCATCCCTTTCCATAAAAGAGGTGAAGAATTTCTCTACATTTTTTTCCGATTAGATTAATTGCGTTTTCCAGTGTTTTCAGTCGGAGTTCCTTTTCAAACCAATCGTCCTGAATGTCGCTAACTTCACGGGGGAGTTCGAACGTGTTTTTTGTCTTTCTGGATTCATTGTACCAGAGCAATTTGCAAGTGCTTTTGAGATAGAAGAAAGGTTCGGTGTGAAGATGGAAATCAGGATTCGATTTTTTCCGGCAATAAATAATAAGTGCTTCCTGAAAAATGTCTTCAGCGGTATCCGTACCGCATCCCAGGGAAAGAAGAAACTTTTTGATATCGGGAAACTTCTTATAAAGATTCCTCAGTTCCTTTTCCTGTTCTTTTGATTTGACAGACCAATTCATAATTTACTTTTTACTTAAATGTCGGAATACTGTAAAGGTAAACATGAAATTATGTTTTTATAGGGATAATAGTTTTGTGTAAAAACAAAAAAGGTTGTCAAAACTGACAACCTTCTCTCTTGTAGCGGGGACACGACTCGAACGTGCGTCCGTCAGCAGACGGATATGAGCCCGGATTTCGTCAGTAAACTAATTGTTGTATCTGTTGTCGAATGTAAGCTCTTCCTCTGGAGGATTTGAGTTGTTTTTCATGTTTCATAGCATCCCTTTTGTTATCAAAAAAGACGACAATGGCAACTTCCCAGGGTCTGAACTTTAGTGTGTATCCTTTTGTTGCGAGCTGGTTGTGCGAATGAAAACGATCAATAAGATTGGCTGTATATCCGATGTAGATTTTATCGTGTTTTTTGGAGTAAAGCACGTAGGTTACGAACATGGCGGGTGATTTTTATAGCAACAAAAAAGGCCAACTTTTCAGTTGACCTTCTTTCTTGTAGCGGGGACACGACTCGAACGTGCGTCCGTCAGCAGACGGATATGAGCC
>NZ_CFIGVI010000034.1:0-2833 GCF_984588085.1 Wandonia sp. | reverse complement strand
TCTTGTAGCGGGGACACGACTCGAACGTGCGTCCGTCAGCAGACGGATATGAGCCCGGATTTCGTCAGTAAACTAATTGTTGTATCTGTTGTCGAATGTAAGCTCTTCCTCTGGAGGATTTGAGTTGTTTTTCATGTTTCATAGCATCCCTTTTGTTATCAAAAAAGACGACAATGGCAACTTCCCAGGGTCTGAACTTTAGTGTGTATCCTTTTGTTGCGAGCTGGTTGTGCGAATGAAAACGATCAATAAGATTGGCTGTATATCCGATGTAGATTTTATCGTGTTTTTTGGAGTAAAGCACGTAGGTTACGAACATGGCGGGTGATTTTTATAGCAACAAAAAAGGCCAACTTTTCAGTTGACCTTCTTTCTTGTAGCGGGGACACGACTCGAACGTGCGACCTTCGGGTTATGAGCCCGACGAGCTACCAACTGCTCCACCCCGCAATATAGTGCGTTTATATATTCTGTTTTGATCCCTTATTTTCGTTACCGTTGTATCGAAACGGGAGTGCAAATATAGAGAGTTTTCTTTGTTCCTGCAAGTTTATTTGAAAAAAACTTTTCTTTTCTGTTAAGAAGATACTACGAAAAAGAAGCTATTTTAACCTATTGAATTGCGCCCCAACCAAATTCGTCGTATCTTTGCAGGCGCAAATGGAAGAGAATAAAAAGCATAAAGCAGGATTCGTTAATATTGTAGGAAGCCCTAATGTCGGGAAATCTACATTGATGAATGCTATGGTGGGAGAGAAACTGTCAATCGTTACTTCGAAAGCACAGACTACACGTCACCGGATACATGGGATTGTGAATGAGGATGATTACCAGATTGTCTTCTCAGATACGCCGGGGGTGGTAAATGCAGCTTATAAATTGCACGAAGCCATGATGGGATTTGTCGAATCTTCCCTGAAAGATGCGGATATTCTTCTGTTCATTACCGATATCTTTGAGAACGAAATGAACCATGAGGCAACACTGGAAGCCATTCGAAAACTGGAAAAACCGGTGATTTGTCTGATTAATAAAATTGACCTTGGTGATCAGGATAAAGTTGTACAGCGGGCCGAGTACTGGAAAGAAAAACTTCCGAATGCACAGGTGCTCCCTGTATCCGCATTACATAAGTTCAATTTGGATCAGGTGTGGCAGCGGATTTTAGAATTGCTCCCCGAATCCCCTCCTTATTTTGATAAGGAAGAGATCAGTGACCGACCGATGCGCTTTTTTGTATCTGAAATCATCCGTGAAAAAATCTTTATACATACGCAGAAAGAGATTCCGTATTCGAGTCAGGTTGAGATTGAAGAGTATAAAGAAGATGAACGGATGGTGCACATACGCGCACAGGTCATTGTAGAACGCAATTCGCAGAAAGGAATTATTATCGGTGCGGGAGGTTCTATGTTGAAACGAATCGGGAAAGAATCCCGCCTGGATATTGAGAAATTTGTCGGAAAGAAAGTTTTCCTTGAAACTTTTGTTAAAGTAGATAAAGACTGGAGGGCTTCGGATGGCAAACTGAAAAAATACGGATACAAATCATGAGTAACATTATAGCTATTGTAGGTCGTCCGAATGTCGGAAAATCGACTTTATTTAACCGTCTGACGGAATCCAACCAGGCCATCGTCAAAGAAGTGAGCGGTGTTACCCGTGATCGTATCTACGGAAGAGGGGAGTGGAATGGTGTTCCGTTTTCGGTGATCGACACCGGAGGATACGTAAAAGGATCGGATGATATTTTTGAGGGAGAAATCCGTAAACAGGTCGAAATTGCTATTGATGAAGCAAATGTTATTGTTTTCGTTGTGGACGTGATGACCGGAATTACCGATCTTGATGAAAAAGTAGCAGGAATGCTGAGAAAGTCAAAAAAGAAGGTCTTTATTGCTGCTAATAAAGTAGACAATACAGAACGCATCGGACTTTCTTCTGAATTCTATTCCTTTGGTTTTGGTGAAATATTTGATATTTCAGCCGTTAATGGTTCCGGAACCGGTGAGTTGTTAGACGAGTTGGTGCAGCATTTTGATAAGGCTGCTGATATGGACGAACCGGATATTCCCCGGGTGGCAGTTGTAGGAAAACCTAATGTGGGTAAATCTTCACTGATTAATGCACTTACGGGAGAAGACCGAAATATTGTTACGGATATCTCAGGAACGACCCGGGATGCCATTAACACCCGATACAATTCTTTTGGTTTTGATTTTATGTTGATCGATACGGCAGGGATCAGAAAGAAAAGTAAAGTACACGAGGATATTGAGTACTATTCGGTTCTGCGTTCAGTTCGCGCGATCGAAAATTCGGATGTGTGTATCTTTATGTTGGATGCAACGGAAGGAATTCAAAAGCAGGATTTGAGTATTTTCTACATCGCAGAGAAGAATCATAAGGGAGTCGTTGTTTTGGTAAACAAGTGGGATTTGATTGAAAAAGACCACAAAACTACCAAGGAATACGAAGATAAAATACGGGAAGAGTTGGCGCCGTTTAATGATGTGCCGATTCTGTTTACTTCTACCGTAACTAAACAACGGATTCACCGTACCCTGGAAACAGTTATGCGTGTGTACGAAAATCGTATTCAACGTATACCTACGAGCGAGTTGAATGAGGTGATGCAGGAAGTTATTGCAGGCAACCCGCCTCCATCTGTGAAGGGAAAATACATTAAGATCAAATATATCCAGCAGTTACCGACACATGCACCGGCATTTGCATTCTTCTGTAATCTTCCACAGTATATTGGGGAATCCTACAAGAGGTTTTTGGAGAACAGAATCCGGGAAAACTGGGATTTTGAAGGTGTTCCGATTCG
>NZ_CFIGVI010000033.1:0-33159 GCF_984588085.1 Wandonia sp. | reverse complement strand
ATTTGTTAGACCCAAAAAATAAAAAGGAGATAAGTCCGAATTTGTTTAGGGTGCAGAAGTTAGCAACGAAGAATTATTTTTTCAGGCATCATTTAGAAACCACAGTTGAAACACCGAAGGAATTGACAGGTGTAACTTACAAACCCCAATTGGGTTTAAATGGAATAGTAGGAATTGTCAAAGTCCGTGTCAATCATCTTGGGGATATTGTAGGTGTTGGGGAATATTAAGAATAACTGATTGGTTTCGGAGATTTGTAACCATTTTTTATGGTAAACGTATTGTAAATCAAATCAATACTGCTTATACGATGATCAAACGAACCCTGTACTTTGGTAATCCGACGTATTTGAATACGCGGAATGAACAATTGGTTGTCAACTATCCGGAGAAGGACAGTGTATCGAAAACTGTTCCGATTGAAGACCTGGGCGTGATTGTACTGGAACACGCACAGATTACGATCAGTAACGCCTTGATGAGTAAACTGATGCTGAATAATGTAGTGGTGGTGCATTGTAACCCGCAACACATGCCGCAGTCGATGACGCTTTCTTTGTACGGCCACTCTGAGTTTAACGAACGGATCCGACAGCAACTGACGGCCAGTGTACCCCTCAAAAAGAACCTCTGGCAACAAACGGTGGAACGTAAGATTACGAACCAGCTCGCTTACCTGAGGAGTACAGGATATGCCACAAAAAAAGAACTGGATAAACTAACGGATTTGTCGCGAACGGTGCTTTCGGGTGATACACAAAACAACGAAGGACAGGCAGCAGCGATCTACTGGAATACAATATTCGGGATCGAAGGATTTACCCGCGGAAGAAAAGAAGAAACGCCGAACAATCTGTTAAATTACGGATATGCTATTCTGCGGGCAGTTTGTGCCCGTGCAATTGTAGGAAGCGGCTTATTGCCGGGGTATGGTATTTTTCATGCAAACAAGTACAACGCGTATTGCCTGGCGGATGATATCATGGAGCCGTATCGCCCGTATGTAGATACCGTTGTAGGGGATCTGGTAAAAGAGGGGGCGGTACAGAGTGATTTAACTCCGGAACTAAAACGACGCTTACTGATGATTCCTGCTCTGGATGTGGTAATCGAAGGTAAAAAGAGTCCTCTGTTGGTTGCTATGAGCCGGACAACAAGTTCCCTGAGTGATTGTTTTGCGGGGATCAGCAGAAAAATAAACTACCCCGATTATGGCAGCGGATCGGTACAGTCGGCTTAATCAATATCGTGCCATGTGGGTAATGGTCTTGTTTGACCTCCCGACAGAGAGCAAGAAAGAGCGAAAAGTAGCTGCCAGATTTCGCAAGACCTTGCTGGATGACGGGTTTACGATGTTCCAGTTTTCGATCTATCTGCGGTTTTGTGCCAGTCGTGAAAATGCAGAGGTACATATCCGACGGGTGAAGAACATATTGCCGGAGAAAGGCAAAATAGGGATTCTGCATATTACCGACAAACAGTTCGGAATGATGGAAATCTTTTACGGTATAAAAAAAGAAGAAATTCAGAGTCCTGCTCAGCAGTTGGAATTGTTTTAGAGAACGGAAAACATCATCTGTTCGAAAAAAAGGATTCAACAACAGAATCGAAAAAATACAACAGAACAGAAGAGAGGAAGAGAAACGGATACATTTTTTGAATGCTATTCAATGAAAGAATCCACAGGATATCAGCCCGTTAACCGGGGGTATCCTGTGAATCCTCACTAAATGTACTGACTTTGAAGCAATTCACAACTTATCGTTGAAACAAATCTAAGCACTTTTACCTGTGAATCCTCACTAAATGTACTGACTTTGAAGCAATTCACAACACGGCTCATCGCCTAGCTCGTCAATAATGACCTGTGAATCCTCACTAAATGTACTGACTTTGAAGCAATTCACAACACGCAAAACAAAGCCTTATAGCCCTTTTCGCCTGTGAATCCTCACTAAATGTACTGACTTTGAAGCAATTCACAACTATGGGGTGGCGATAGTGCATGTGAGGATCCCTGTGAATCCTCACTAAATGTACTGACTTTGAAGCAATTCACAACGAGTTAGTCCTTGTGAACATCGATCTTCTACCTGTGAATCCTCACTAAATGTACTGACTTTGAAGCAATTCACAACAATATCTGAGTAATTGAACCTTTTGAATAACCTGTGAATCCTCACTAAATGTACTGACTTTGAAGCAATTCACAACATAAGATGAAAGTTGGTTCCAATCCAGATTCCTGTGAATCCTCACTAAATGTACTGACTTTGAAGCAATTCACAACTTTCATTATTTCAAAAATTGAATCGCAAGGCCTGTGAATCCTCACTAAATGTACTGACTTTGAAGCAATTCACAACCAGAGACTATCCACATTAAAGGCAGCTATACCTGTGAATCCTCACTAAATGTACTGACTTTGAAGCAATTCACAACCCTTCAAGACCTTGGGATATTCCGGTGAAGCCTGTGAATCCTCACTAAATGTACTGACTTTGAAGCAATTCACAACTTCGTAGGATGGATTGTTTGCTTTTCGGTGCCTGTGAATCCTCACTAAATGTACTGACTTTGAAGCAATTCACAACCTAGTAGGTTGTCAGATTCATCTTCGTTCTCCTGTGAATCCTCACTAAATGTACTGACTTTGAAGCAATTCACAACCCACAGCCATTTGTTTAAATTGTACTTGTACCTGTGAATCCTCACTAAATGTACTGACTTTGAAGCAATTCACAACAGAAATACAAGTGTTTCAACATAACCGAACCCTGTGAATCCTCACTAAATGTACTGAAAGCGGAATGATTTTAGCCGAAAAACAAGTAGCTATTCGTGTGATTTTAAGAGCATACAACACCTCAAATCCGGTAAAAGTGAGTGGGTGTACGAAACTCCTGTTCTATTAATAAAAGAAAGGAAAACAAAAAAAGATGCCGGAACTTGTTACAGTATCCGGCACCTGATTGTTGTTACTGAACGATCAGTTTGTGTGTACGTTCATAATCTCCCGAAGTCAGTCGGACAAAATAGACACCTTGTGACAAAGGAGCTATTTTACTCAGATTGACCTCTTCTTTATCCGAAGAGACAGTCAGGCTGGTTTGCCCGATAAATCTGCCTGCGGCATCTGACAAAGTAATTGTAAGAGGTTTCCCCTCACCGGAAATCTGGATAAATACATCCGATCCCGATTGGGCAGGATTAGGGAAGACAACAGACTCCGAAAGAAGATTCTGCTCCTCATCCATTCCCAGTGTACCACCTACCATAATGTTGTCAATCGCAATGTTGTTCGAATAATCCGAAGCCGTATATTCAAACTTAAAACGAACATTATGGTCGGATGGGGAAGTGCTTACAGAGAAACTTTCTTCCCGCCAGATAGATGAAGGTCCCGGAACAAAATCCTCGAAACCGGATCCGTTGGTAATCAAATCCAGTCCGCTTATCGTTTTTCGCAACTGCCACGTTCTACCGCAGTTTTTGGAGACATAGATTTTTAATTCTTCTTTCATATTCGCCTCGTCATATGCATTGGTCGCCGAACTAAAAGAGAACGAAACCTGCACACTTGAAGTGTTCGAAAGATCAAACGATGGTGTTATGAAAGCATCCACAGTTCCTCCCAGACGATTATCGTAGAAAAATTCGTCCGAAAACTCATACGGATCGGTGTAAGGAGATACGTTTCTAAGGAAAATTCCTTTTGACCCGTTAAGCCCTACATTATTCAGCACCTTCCATTCGCCCTCGTTTTTCTCCGGGTTGTCAATGATGTACTGGAAGTCCATTTCATCATCAAAAGTTAAGCCTCTTGGTCCGTGAAAATCCGCATAATCCGGTGATACATAAATGTAGCTTTCTTCGGTCTTTGTACTTTCACCGTTTGTTCCGGTAACAGTAAGTGACACGGTTTTCCACCCCTCACTATCCCAGGAAACCGAAGGGTCTTCGTCGTTTGAATACTCCGGTGTTCCTCCCTGGAAATGCCAGGTGTACTGCGGATCTTCAACACGCCATGAGTGATTGGTAAACTGGATGGCTTCACCTTTACATACGGTAATGGAAGGAGCATGAAAATCCGGTTTCGGAAGACAGGTTAACTGCGGCGACAAAGTCTGCTGTAGATTACTTTCCAACCAGAGTGATTTTCTGGCGGATGTTTCCGAATGCAGGATCGTACGCATAAAGTGTACTTGCCCTTCCGTGAACATGTTAGAGCAATATGAGTACTCCATATAGTTCTGAACATTGTCTAGTTCCGAATCACAGGTGGTACCCGCAAGGTCACAACTCGTCCATCCGATCGTATTGGGAGTATCCTCAATACCGTCATCATCCATACAGTTGACCGGCTGTCCGGGATCATTTGTCGTCCCCCATGTATGTGCCAGCCCGAGGAAATGCCCGATTTCATGCGTCAGTGCACGGGAGTTATTTATACTGGAAGTCCCGATGTCACTGATGTAATTGTGGCGGATGATAATTCCGTCACGCCAGAACCCGTTTCCTTCTACAGCTGAGGGGAAATAAGCATACCCGGCAACACCGTTTTCCATCGATTTTACCACCCATACGTTCAGGTATTTGGCTCTGAACCAGGGGCGCAGTTTCGAATAATCGTCTCCGATTAATGTTTCGTGTGAATAGTACCGGTTAATTCCATTGGTACATTCTCCGAAAGGATCTACACGCGCCAGCTCAAACTGTATTCTTGCTTTTCCGGCAATTGCTTTAAACTCCGGAACAATAGCCATCGTATCAGCGTTTAATTTCATGTAGTCCTCGTTCAGGATTTCAACCTGTCTGTACACCTGTTGATCAGAAATGTTTTCCGGACCGTATTCGTGAATAATATGGAACACAATAGGAATGGTAATAAGAACTGTGTCCTCATCACTTTTAGTAGTGTATTGTCCCATTTCGCGCATACGTTCGTACGCCTGCTTGATCTCAGGGTGTAATTCTCTAAGTTCCATTTCTTTTAGGTGAGAGCCGCATTTGAAGTGGCTTTCCTGCGCTAGTCCTGTTAGACCCAAAAGAAAGGAGCATATAATAAATATGTATTTCATGTTTATGAAAGTTAAATGAATAAATAACCTCTCACATCCCGTTTCGGGAATGTGTTTTCGAGTTTTTTAGGCGACTAAACGAGGCGGGGGTACTGGGATTTCAAGCGAAATACCGAAGTAAATTTCCGGAGGTCTGTCAGCAATGACCTCGTAGTGTGACTGAAACTTTTGAAGCTCCGTAAGTAAAATGTGCAGAGGAATATACTCTTTTTCACAAATAACCTTGAGTTTTGCTGTCCTGGATTCAGGATCTGTATTTTTAGCAAAGCGGATTGTAGCCAATTGGTTGACACGTTGGTTAAGGGCTGTTTCCTCTCTGTCCCACCAACAATGGAAAAACAGGGAGTCATTTCTCTCCTTTCGGTACACAATATCATACATTTCTCCCCGGTACTCAAATTCCTTTGAGTGTTTCCAGTTTACTTCCCGGTTGATCGTGTGCTTTGAAAACCGAAGCTCGACTAACTGGTCCGCCGGAATTTCGTTCATGAGCTTACGCTTAACTTCCTTACGAATTTGCTTGCGTTCCAACTCAAAATACGTTCGTAATCCGAGGAAAGGTATGTACAAAACTGCTATAAGCAATATGACTGATATAGTACGCGTCACGGGATAAAATTACGACTTTTTCAGAGTATATGAAGAATAGGAGTGGAGTTAAAACCTCAAGTGACTGATATTTATAGTGTTTTGTAGTTGATGGAGTGTGTATTGTATAAAAACAGACTTGTAGGGTAGGACTGGTTGAGTGACAGGAGAATGGAGGTGAGGTACGAGAAGTGTTGTTCCACCCAAAAATAGAAGCGGTATATTTTCATTCAAACTTTCTTGTACATTTGTCGTGAAATGGAGAAGGTAAAAAAGACGCGGATTCTATTCCTGGATATGATGCGGTTTCTTGCATTATTCATGATGATCCAGGGGCATACCGTTTATGCGATGATCGATAAAGAGATCCGCGAAGGAGATTCGTTGGGAATTCATATCTGGACCTTTTTCAGGGGGTACACAGCACCTTTCTTTATGGTAATAGCAGGTGGTGTTTTTACCTTCCTCTTGATTCAGGAGAATAAGGTGCATGTACGTCACAATATGCGTATCCGAAAAGGAATCACGCGGGTAATGACCTTGCTTTTTTGGGGGTATCTTCTTCGCTTCCCTATACAATCACTGTATGCTAGAATTTCACAGGCACAGACCGATGTTGCTATGGCAGTTGATGTACTGCATATTATTGGTTTGGGACTTTTGACAATAATGACCATTTTTTCATTGTCACGGAAGTACGTAACAGGGCTTATGGTGATTTATTTCACTCTGTTCGTTTCGGTTGCTTATATCAGTCCGCATATAACCACCGTGAATTACCATAGCCAACCTGCACCTCAACTTTCAGAGCAAAATCTTGGAGTAGTTTTGGTAAACAATACACCTGAGATTGCAGATTCGTTGCATTTGATTGACGGAGACGGATTGGTTGTAAAAGAAGTTGTGAACGGGAGCAAAGCTGAAGAATTGGGATTGCAATCCGGTGATTTGATTCTGAGCATCGGTTATCAGGATGTTTGCTCTCTGGAAGAACTACCGGTTATGGAGTCGCGGCAGGTGTATGGTAAATACGCCAACCTGAAAGTCATCCGGGGAAATAAGCTGCTGGATATCGAATGGAACTGGGATCAAAAGGTTCGGCTTTTTCCTAACTTTTTCACACTATGGATCAATTCGGAAAAAACCTTTGCAGGGAAGAGCTCTCCTTTTCCGACTTTCCCGTGGATAGCCTATTTACTTTTTGGAGGGTTTTTCGGAGCATGGTTAGCGCGAATGAATGAAAAAGAAAGGCTTCATAAATGGATGGATGTAAAATTGTTGGTTCTGTCAACGATATTACTGGTCTGGTCCGAGATAGGGGATCATATTGAGATAGATGTGTACGGACGAAGTAACTTTTGGGGAGACGTTGAGGGAATGGGGGCTAGCCCTAATCTGATTTTACACAGGATTGGAGTCGTTATTCTGGTCGGTGCTGTTTTTGCGTTTCTGGCACGTTTTGTAAAAAAACTTCCTCCGCTCATGAATCAGATGAGCCGTAATACGCTATGGTTGTATATCGGACACCTGGTAGTCCTTTACTGGATTCGTCCCGTATTGTACAGAGGCCGGTTTGATGTAGGAGGAACCCTGATTTGCGTAGCTGTTATGTTTGCTTTAATGATTGCCCAGACAAAAATAATTGAAGCAAAAGCGAAAAAAGGTTCCTGGAAATTGTATCTTTTAGGAGTAGTAAATAACATTAAAAGAGGGTAGGAGTATGAAAAAGATAATGGGGGTTGTACTGGTAATGGGAATGGTTTCGGCGTGTGGAGTTACACTGTTGATGCCTTCTGAGCAGGACATAACAAGAGTTTCGGATAAATTTCCGGGGTACACACTTTCTGAACTGAGTCAGGGGAAAACACTGTATGAGGAGAATTGTAAAAAGTGCCACGGATTAAAAGCACCGGAAAAACTATCAGAAGAAAAATGGCGAAAAATCGTTCCGCCGATGGCTAAAAAAGCCAAAATTTCTGACGGAGAAGAAGAGCTTATCCTGAAGTACCTGATTACGATGTCAGGAGCCCAGCGCTAATACCACTGTGGATACTCGGCACGAAGAATCTGGTCAAAACATTCACGAATTGTAATGTCGGCACAAGCGAGTTGTTGAGGGACAAGACTTGCATCCGAAAAACCGGGAGTGGTATTTACTTCCACTAAATGAGGGATGCCGTCAACGATGATGTAATCAACCCGTGCCAGAGAGCGCAGGCGCAATGTGGCATAAATTTTTTCCGTAAAAGCCTGTACCATCGTTAACTCCTGCTCATTGATTCGTGCAGGTGTTATTTCCTGAGATTTTCCTTCGTACTTGGCAGCAAAATCAAAATAATCGCCTTCGGCAACAATTTCTGTCGGAGGCAGCGTGACAATACCATCCGGAGACCGAAAAGCACCACACGTTACTTCTGTACCTTTCAGATAACGTTCAACTACGACTGTTTTTCCTTCCCGGAAAGCATAAGCAAGAGCCGGTTCAAAATCACTTTTTTCTTTTACCATCGTCACGCCAAAACTGGAGCCGCTGTCACACGGCTTAACAAAACAGGGGAGTCCTGTTTGCGAAAGAACATCATCGGTTTCGTGTTCATCAGGAGTAATGTATAACACGGCATCAGCCACCGGTATACCAAAGTTTTTCAGAAACTGATTACAGAACCATTTGTCAAACGACAATTCGGAAGCAAGCGGATTACTGTTTAAGTAAGGAATACCCTGCATATCAAGATAAGCCTGTACCTTTCCGTCTTCACCGGGGTATCCGTGAATGTATACGACAGCCAGGTCAAATTTAAGCCGGGTGCCATCCGTCATCAGAACCGAAAAATCATTCAGGTCAACAGGGATTTGCTCTCCCTGCTCTTCCAGCCACCAACCTTCTTCATTCAATATAACCCTGTGACAACTATATTCTGAAGGAAAGTGAGTAATGATAGTTGTAGCACTCTTCAATGAGATGGCGTACTCCGAAGAGAGTCCCCCGCAAATAACAGCAACTTTACGCATATTCTGATGTTCTTTGCCGCTAAGTTACATATAGCACGGTTTCATTCGATAATGACAGACCAAAGTTATCAGCACTTCTGTTTTAATAATCCTGATCGCCAAAGTAACGGTGAAACCGAAAAGAATAGCAGCGTGTTAAAAAACAATAAAGTCATCAGACGGCAGTTTCTTATGATGAATATTTTTTTAGTTTTGTTGGATAATATTCAATATCCGTGGGAAGTTTTTTTGTTAAGCTATTCAATTTCATAAAGAGCAGAGCATTTCTGATCAATATAGCTCTTATTATTATTGCTGTTTTGTCCATTATTTTCGGAACACTGTCTTATCTGGATACGTTTACCCGTTTCGGACAAAAAATCGAAGTGCCGGATCTGGTAGGTGACAAGGTGAATCTGGAAGAAATTGATGCTTACCTTTCCGGAAAAGAAATAGGATATGAAGTACTGGATTCTGTATACCGGACGGATTTACCCCCGGGAACAGTCTTTTTTCAGCAGCCTGGACCCACTTCACAAACCGGAGTGTATGTGAAAGAAGGACGAAAAGTGAAGCTGAGAGTCGCCACACGCTTCCGAATGGTAGAGATGCCGGCTTTGGCAGGGAAAACCTCCAAGCGTTTTGCCGAACAAATACTGGAAAACAGAGGGCTGGTTCCTGTTGTCGAGTTTCAACCCAGTATAGAAGGAAAAGATCAGGTACTGGAGCAAAAATACAAAGGGAAAAAAGTAGCTCCGGGAGAAAAGCTACCAATTGGTTCAAAGATTGTATTGGTAGTATCCAGAGGTCCTAGCGTTCAGACAGTCTCCGTTCCGAATTTGGAGGGGATGACAATATCCGAGGCAAGAAATCGTTTAGAACAGCAAAACCTTTCTCTGTATGTCTTGTGTCAGACCTGTTCTGATGAGGCGAGTAAAGAGAAGGCGATTGTTGTCCGCCAGATGCCGGATGCTTCGGGTGAATCAGTTATTTCTGCCGGAGGTACAGTCACAGTATGGGCGGAATAATTGTAAATTAGAAAGAATTATGTTGAAAGCAATCTTCCTTGGATTCTCTGCTATTTCATTTGCCGTAACCTTATCTGCTCAGATAGAGGTTGTATCCCCTTTACTTATGCGGGGTGGTGGTGAAAAGCCGGTGGCTGTACAAAAAAACGGACAGGGGGAAACGATACACGGGCAGTTTTTTTACCAGTTGGATACCGTAAACCTGCCTGTTTTTGATGATTTTTCTACGAATAAATTTCAACCTTACGAAGCAGAGGCAACAGATCCGAATGTAACGGAAGAACTGTATTACAAAATGCTGGATCTTTCTGACCTTCCGTTGCCGATGAATACAAAGCTTACGGATTTCCCTACTTATAAGGTAGATGTTAATTCGGGAGCAGGTACACAAGATACGATCTGGTATACTCCCGAAGATTTTAAATACAATGCACTGAATGCGTATCCGGTCGATGTGTACGGCACGTATTCGGGCTATCCACCCTTCATTGTCTTTGATACAATTGATGTGGCAGGAGATCCCGATACAGTTTGGGTGGAGACAAATTTGTACATACAGGATACCGCCCGGGTGTACATCGTTTCGGTTACTGATCCGGATTATATCTGGACGGATTATCAGGCGTATTGGAATATGTCGAGACCAGTTGATCCCTGGTCGTTGGGAGTGGCAACATTTGACGGTCTGGACGAAAACGGATTTCCGTATGCAATA
Organism: Wandonia sp.; assembly: GCF_984588085.1. NCBI lineage: Bacteria > Pseudomonadati > Bacteroidota > Flavobacteriia > Flavobacteriales > Crocinitomicaceae > Wandonia > Wandonia sp. Next base: position 22,756 of record NZ_CFIGVI010000033.1, on the reverse strand, counting down.
AATACAGCCTATTCGGATTATGCCGATCATCTTACGTCAAAAGTAATTGACTTGAACTACCCACCCAATGATAGTATTTACTTTAGCTTTCTGTATCAGGCAGGTGGTTTTGGAGACATGCCGGAGGAAGACGACTCACTAATCTTACAATTCTTTAATGTAGATGAGCAGGTGTGGGAAAACGTCTGGGGAACGCATGGAATTCCGCTTAGTGATTTTAAATTAGTGCATTTTCCGGTCGTACAAAGTAAGTTTTTGCAAAATGGATTTCGGTTCCGTTTTAGAAATTACGGAGGGTTGTCTGGAGATTTGGATAACTGGCACGTGGATTATGTAAACCTGAGACGACTTTCGGGGTATCAGGATACATTGGTTTCCGATTTTGCAATCGTTTATCCGGTGAATACATTATTGAAAGAGTATACAGCTGTTCCCTGGAAACATTTTAGAAATAATCCTTCGGGAAGGATGTCGGATGATCTGGGGTTGGTTGTGCGTAACGGATCAAACCTTCCGGAGAACAATCCTCCCGGGGATCTTCGCGTGTATTACGAGGAAGTACTGGAGCATACCTACACATTTCCGGGGCAGACCTTGTCAAATGGAGATTTGAACTATGAGCCAAGAACTACCTACCATTCCTATCACGATTTGGGCACTACATACCAGTTTTCGACAGGTATGGTAAATGATACAATGGTAGCATTTGATCATGAGTTTACCGCTACCGCTCCTTTTGCACAGTTGACCAATTCAAATGATACAACCCGGGGGCAACAAGTGTTTGCGAATTATTATGCTTACGACGACGGGTCGGCGGAATTAGCTTATGGTATTAACGGAGAACAGGCGCGTCTTGCGGTTCAGTTCACAAGCTGGGAACCAGACTCCTTAGTTGCTGTTCAGATGCATTTTGTACCTACGGTACTGGATCATTCGGATAAGATCTTTCTTTTGACAGTGTGGGATGATAACAACGGACGTCCGGGGAATGTCTTGTATCAGGATGATTTCTTTTTCCCGAGTATGCCGGAGTATATGCACGATCGGAATTTATTCTGGAATTACTATTTCAGAGATGATATAAGAATCCCTGTTTCAGGTATTTTTTATGTGGGATGGAGACAGATTGAACAGGACGCACTAAATGTAGGGTTGGATAAGAATACAAACAGTCAGCAGAAGGTGTTTTATTCCATAAATGGAGAGATTTCATGGCTTAATTCGTCTTATTCCGGCTCTTTAATGATTCGTCCGGTAGTTTCTTCAAAGATGAATTATCAGTTGAGTGCAGACGAATTGATGCAGGAAGAGTATTCGGAGCTGGTTGTTTATCCGAATCCATTCAATAATGTAATTAACCTGTCGGAACCGGGAGAAGGGACAGTTGAATTATATACCTTGGACGGAAGAAAAGTATTGGAGTCTGAGTGGCAGACTGAAATTCGAACAGATACAGTTCAAACCGGTATGTATGTACTGGTTATCAGAGATAAAAAAGGTGTTGTGGTGAACACGCATAAAATCACCAGATTATGATAGAGGAAGAACAGGAATTTCAGGAAAATGAATCAGAAGAGTTGTATGAGCATTTCAGCTTTACAGCAGATGGTGGTCAGGAAGTAGTACGAATTGATAAGTACCTGTTAGACAGGATGCCGAATACGTCCCGAAACAAAATTCAGGTAGCGGCAAAAAACGGGAACGTACTAGTCAATCAAAAGACCGTAAAACAAAATTATAAAGTAAAACCTGGAGATATTGTTTCCATCGTTTTGCCTTATCCGGTAAGAGAGTTGGAATTGATTCCTCAGGATATCCCGTTGGATATACTTTTTGAAGATGATACACTGATCGTGGTTAATAAGCAGGCTAATATGGTCGTACATCCCGGGTATGGAAACTATACAGGGACCCTGGTAAATGCATTGGTTTATCATTTTGATAACCTGCCTTCCAGAAAAGATGATTTTTACGGACGTCCGGGGCTTGTACACCGATTGGATAAGCATACGACAGGAGTTATGGTCGTAGCGAAAACAGAGCAGGCACTCACTGATTTAGCCAAGCAGTTTTACGATCGTACAACGGAGCGTAGATATCATGCACTTGTTTGGGGAGATGTGAAAGAAGAGGAAGGAACCATTACCGGACATATAGGGCGATCATTGAAAAATCGTAAAATGATGGAGGTCTTTCCAGAAGGTGATTATGGTAAGCATGCCGTTACCCATTACAAAGTGCTTCGGAGATATGGATATGTTACATTGGTGGAGTGTAAACTTGAGACCGGTAGAACCCATCAAATTCGTACGCATTTCAAATATATTGGTCACCCGTTATTCCACGACCTTGAATACGGAGGAGATAAAATTCTGAAAGGAACAACTTTCACAAAATACAAGCAATTTGTTGAAAATTGTTTTGAATTATTACCCGGTCAGGCTTTGCATGCCAAAACACTGGGGTTCACGCATCCGGTTTCAAAACAGTGGATGGCCTTTGATTCGGAACTTCCGGAAGGATTTAGCAGGGTTTTAGACAAGTGGGAGACCTACAGTTCATTTAAAATGGAGTAGGTGTTGCTAACAAAAAAAATAATATTAAGTTTGTAAAATATCAAAATTATCCGTTTTTTCGTGACAATTTTGTGTTAAAATACAGTCTATGAAACGATATTTATTAACCAGCTTATTATTTGTATTTGCTACTATCTCTTTGGCACAACAGAAATACATTGATGAGGCGAAGTTCTATTTTCAAAGCGAAAATTATTGTGAAGGAGCCGAAAAATGTGAATTAGCTTACGGGAAAATCAATCCGAAATCCGATAAAGCAAAACGTTTGAAAGGTGATATGGCTTTTATGGCAGCAGAGTGCCACCGTCTGACTGAAAACTTTTCGTATGCAACGGATTGGTATGACAAGGCTATCTTGTTACGATATTACGAAGTAGAGCCTAAGGTGTATTTCTACAATGCTGAAATGTACCGTGCAATGGGAGATTTCAATCCTGCGGAAGAAAATTATAACGAGTATCTTAAACTGGTTTCCGGAGATAAGATCGCAAAAAGAGGCCTGGAGTCTGTTAAGTTGGCCAAGTCGTACAAGGCGAACAGAACGCGTTACACGGTAAAGAACGAGTCTAAAATCAATAAGCCGGAGTACGATATGACGCCGATGATTGGTAATCGTAAAGGAACTGAATTGTATTTCTCATCTTCGCGTCCGGGATCGACAGGTTCAGATAAGGACCCGAGAACGTGTGAGAGTTATATGGATCTTTGGGTAACTAAAATTGATAAAAAAGGAAACTTTAGCCAACCTCAGTTGATTACCGGGGAAAATGTAAATACAATAGACAACGAAGGGTCACTTTGTTTTGACGGACGTTTCAAAACCATGTTCTTTACACGTTGTCCGAATTTGAAAAAACAAAATCTGGGATGTGATATCTGGATGTCTGAGCTTGGAGCACGAGGTTGGGAAGAGCCAAAGAAATTGCCATTGAAGCCGGAAGGAAAAGAAGGGGATACTGTTTCTGTAGGACATCCTTGTGTGTCTCCTGACGGGAAATTCCTGATTTTTGCTTCTGATATGTTCGGTGGTCAGGGAGGTCGTGACCTTTGGTATACGACATACGACCGTCGTTCGGATTCATGGTCAGCACCGGTCAATATGGGGCCTGAAATCAATACTGAAGGAAACGAACTGTTCCCTACATTCGGTGAGGACGGATCACTTTACTTTGCTTCGGATGGTCATCTTGGAATGGGAGGACTTGATATCTTCAGAGCTGAAAAAGTAGGAGAGGAATACAAGTGGACAAAACCGCAAAACCTTGGGTTCCCGATCAATTCTGTTTCCAATGATTTTGGTTTGATTGAGATTGATGCAAGAAACGGGTACTTTACTTCGAACAGAAAATCTACAGATTCTCAGGGAGAGTATACAGATGATATCTGGTCCTATAATTTGCCTCCAAACTTGTTTACTTTGAAAGTGATTATTTCGGAGTCTGATTCTAAAGGAAAAGGAAAACGAATTGAAAACGCAACGGTGAAAATTACAGGTTCTGACGGATCAAGTTGGGAAGGAATAACCAATGATCTTGGAGAAGTGTATTTTGAGAAAAAGCCGGATGATTCACGTTACATTAATGAAAACACAGAATACCTGATCGAAGCCAGTCTTTTCGGAGAAGGAGATCAGGGATACTATCCAAACTCAGGAGGGATTTCTACCGTAGGTCTTGAGCAGGATATGGACTTTATTAAAGAGATTGCACTATTACCAAAACGTCCGATTCGTTTGCCTGAGGTGCGTTACGCACTTGGTAAGTGGGATCTTTTGGTAAACGAAGAAATCAATTCTAAGGATTCCCTGAACTACGTATATGATCTGCTTCAGGAATACCCAAGTTTGGTTATTAAACTGACTTCGCATACGGATGCGCGAGGTTCGGCTTCTTCAAACAGAACGTTGGCACAGAAACGTGCTGAGTCTTGTGTGAAGTACCTTGTAGAAGAAAAAGGAGTTGATCCTAAGCGTTTGGTAGCAGAAGGACGTGGAGAGGATGATCCTAGAACTGTTTGGTTGTTGAACGGAGAGTATCTGGTTGATGAGCCAAAAGCTGATGCAGGAGCTGAAGAAATCGAACTGGTTGAAAGCTACATTAACAAGTTCAAGAGAAATGAAAAAGAAATATTCGAAAAACTGCACCAGTTTAACCGTCGTACTGAAGGAGAAGTGGTAAGTTTCGACTACGTACCTGAACCTGAAAAACCGGAAGGTGAAGAGGGAGAAACAGGTGAGGTAGAACAAACAGAAGAATAAGAATAGAGATACTTTAGAAAAAGCATCCCGTTGTGGGGTGCTTTTTTTATTTTTGCATTTTACTTGAATTATGGCCGATACAAGATATAATTTGCGCGGAGTTTCCGCCGGAAAAGAAGAAGTACATAACGCAATAAAGAATGTTGACAAGGGATTATTCCCTCAGGCATTCTGTAAAATCATTCCGGATATGCTTACCGGATCAGAAGATCACTGTGTTGTTATGCATGCTGATGGAGCAGGTACAAAGTCCTCTTTGGCGTATATGTACTGGAAAGAAACCGGAGATATTTCTGTGTGGAAAGGTATTGCGCAGGATGCCTTGATTATGAATATAGATGATCTTTTGTGTGTCGGAGCCACAGATCAGATTTTACTTTCATCTACTATCGGGCGAAACAAGAACCTGATTAGTGGAGACGTTATTGCGGCTATCATCAACGGAACAGAAGAACTTCTTGCAGAACTGCGCGAAATGGGAATAGGGATTTATTCTACCGGCGGAGAAACGGCGGATGTAGGGGATCTTGTTCGTACCATTATTGTCGATTCTACTGTAGTTGCTCGTATGAAGCGTTCGGATGTGATATCCAACGATAAAATCCGTCCGGGAGATGTAATCATCGGACTGGAGTCATTTGGACAGGCAACCTACGAGAAGGAATACAACGGGGGAATGGGAAGTAACGGACTTACATCTGCACGTCATGATGTATTTGCCAAAGAACTTGCTGAAAAGTATCCCGAGAGTTTTGATCCGCAGGTACCGGATGAATTGGTTTATTCAGGTAAGCTGAAACTGACGGATAAAGTAGAAGGTGTTCCGGTTGATGCCGGGAAACTTGTACTCTCACCTACACGTACGTACGCTCCTGTAATTAAGAAAATACTGGATAAACACCGTGCTGATATTCACGGAATGGTTCATTGTTCAGGGGGAGCGCAAACGAAAGTGTTACATTTTGTAAATAATCTTCACGTTATTAAAGATAACTTATTTGAGGTTCCGCCTCTTTTCAAAACAATACAGGAACAGTCGGGTACGGAATGGAAGGAAATGTACAAAGTCTTCAATATGGGGCACCGTATGGAACTGTATGTTAATGAATCTTTAGTTGATTCTATAACGGAAATAGCAGCGGGCTTTAATATCCGTGCAAAAGTTGTCGGACGTTGTGAGGCATTTGAAGGAAAGAAATTAACGATACGCTCCGAATTCGGAGAATTTACTTACGAATAAAGATATGCAGGATTTACTGGATAAATTAGAACTGATTCAGGTACGGTTTCAGGAAGTGGGAACGTTAATTACCGATCCTGATATTATTGCAGACATGCAACGATATGTCAAACTCAACAAGGAATACAAAGACCTTGAGGAGATTGTTGTAGCCTATAAAGCGTATAAGAATACGGTAGAAAACATAAAGAGTTCGCGTGAAGTACTGGAAACAGAAGAAGATCCTGAGTTTCGGGAAATGGCACGTATGGAGTTGGATGAACTTGAACCGAAAAAGGAAGAACTGGAAGAACAGATCAAGTTTTTACTGATCCCGAAAGACCCTGAAGATGATAAGAACGTAATTGTCGAATTGCGTGCAGGAACCGGAGGAGATGAAGCTTGTATCTTTGTGGAAGATGTCTTTAGAATGTATACAATGTACCTCAAGGAGAAAGGCTGGTCATACGAAGTGATCAACTCCAATGAAGGAGGAACAAAGGGATACAAGGAGATTGCCATGAATATTACCGGAGAAGGGGTGTACGGTACACTGAAATTTGAGTCAGGTGTACACCGCGTACAAAGGGTTCCTGAAACAGAGTCGCAAGGACGGGTGCATACTTCAGCAATCACAGTTGCCGTTCTTCCCGAAGCAGAAGAAGTGGATGTGGAATTGAACATGACAGATGTAAAGCGGGATACTTTTCGTGCCAGTGGAGCAGGAGGACAGCACGTAAACAAAACAGAATCGGCAATACGTCTGACTCACCTTCCTACGGGAATAGTAGTAGAGTGTCAGGATGGTAGATCTCAGCACAAGAACCTTGAAAAAGCGATTTCTGTACTGCGTTCAAGATTGTACCAACAAGAGTTGGATAAGAAAAATGAGGAACGGGCAGCACAACGGAAATCACTCGTCTCTACCGGGGATCGGTCTGCAAAGATCAGAACATACAATTATCCTCAGGGGCGTATTACTGATCACCGTATAGGAAAAACGATTTACAACTTATCAGCGTTTATGAATGGAGATATCCAGGAGATGATAGACGCGTTAAAAATGGCCGAGAATGCGGAGCGCATGAAAGGCGAACAGGTATAAAATGACCCGAAAAGAGCTTATTGAACAGATCAGAAAGAAACAGTCTTTCCTTTGCGTGGGACTGGATACGGATATCAATAAAATTCCGGACTTTTTGAAAGAGACGGAAGATCCGGTTTTTGAGTTTAACAAACGAATTATTGACGCGACTAAAGATTATTGTGTTGCGTATAAACCCAATTTGGCGTTTTACGAATGTCAGGGACCAGCAGGATGGGAATCACTAAGAAAAACACTGGAATACATTCCGGAAGATATCTTCACAATTGCAGATGCCAAGCGGGGAGATATAGGAAACACATCGACCTATTACGCAAAAACATTTTTTGAGTACCTGGGGTGTGATTCGGTAACGATAGCGCCTTATATGGGGGAGGATTCGATAACCCCATTTCTTGAATTCCCGGGTAAATGGGCTATAGTGCTGGCGTTAACTTCTAATGCGGGTGCTTTGGACTTTCAGATGATCAGTGATGCGAAAGGAAAGCGATTGTTTGAGAAAGTATTGGAGAAAACAACCCGATGGGGTACTCCGGATAATACCATGTTTGTGGTGGGGGCGACCCGCGCAGAAGGAATTGGTGAGGTGCGAAAACTGGTTCCCGATCATTTCTTTCTTGTGCCCGGAGTAGGAGCGCAGGGAGGCTCTCTGGAAGACGTTACCCGTTACGGGTGGAACGAAGACTGTGGTCTGTTGGTGAACTCTTCAAGAGGAATTATTTATGCATCAAATGGAACTGATTTTGCGGAAGCTGCAAGGGAAAAGGCAGCGGAAATTCAGAGAATTATGGAGAAAGAACTAAGAAGCCGCAATTTCTAGTGAAAATTAATCTACTTACTGTCTTATGTAAACACAAAAACCAAAATAAAGATTACCAATGAAAAATCAACTATTTATTTTACTACTGGCTACACCACTATTGTTTAATTGTTCCGGAGGGGGAGGAGAGAGTGACGAAGAGGTCTCAAATGAGGTTATCATTAATTTCCTGAATGATGTTTCTTCATTGGAATCTGTAGAGGGAGTTTCTCCTATTATGGAACTTATGGATGAAGCGCACAGGTACGCATCGGAAACTTTGAATTTGACGAAAGAGTCTATGCCGGATATACTGGAAGAAGCGGCTAATCATAAGCATTTTGTTATTATCGTTGAAGATCACACGGCGGTTAAAATTACAAGCCTTGATGATTGTACACAATCCGGTGCCTGGGGAGTGTGTATGCCTCAGGGAAGTGGATATATAAAAAAAGGGGAATTAGTGGAGAAGAAAGATTATATCAATAATATCATTGGAGTTCCCGATAATCAGATGAGAACCGCTTTCTTTTTTGATTGAGATACGGTTTAGTATCCTTTTTCTTTTAATTGTCGGATGACTTCAGATACATAGTTAGCGGAGTTTTTAAGGGCTGACACTTCTTTTGAATTACACTCAAAAGGGAAATACGAGCTCCCATTGGTTGTGTAAAACCAACTCAGGGCAATAGATTCCTTTAGTCCCAAAAATGTGTTTAATGTTTTATCCGTTTGACAACAAACGGGATACGGAAAAGGACTGGATTGATCCGCTTTCAAAAGATAGTTCATCAAAAATAGAGCACAGGATGCTACTCCTGTAAAAGTGGCATCCTGTGTTTGTTTAATCCTCTGTGCTGCATAAACCGTTTCCTTTTCAATGTATTTCTGTTCCTCGGGACGGAGTGTAATTTCGCTGATCCGGGAGAATAAAGGAACCATTGTGTTGCCATGTTCTCCTACTACAAATGCGCGGATAGGCCTTGTCGTGTACCCCTGTTCTATCAAAAGGGATGAAAGGCGGGCGGAATCTAACATGGTACCCGTTCCGAAAACTTTTCCGGGAGCAGCAGTCGTATAGCGTTGAACAAAATAAGTAATGATGTCAACAGGATTACTTAATACTACTATATGAGGTGAGTACTTAAATTTTGTTCCCAAAAACAGTTCACGTGTCAAGCGGACATTATCTTCGGCAACTTCCATACGATCTCCGGTTATCTTTTTTCCTGTTCCCGCGGTGTGAAATACTACCTGAGCACTGTGGAGTTTTTCGCTATTATTTCTGCTAATTGTGTGACATCCATATAAAGCAGCAATATGTTGAAGTTCCAGAATTCTACCATCGTTCCTGCTGTCCGGTTCCATGATATTCAAATCGACAGGTTGCTTACTTCTGTTTAACAGAAGAAGTGCTAAAGCATTTCCTACATTACCACAACCAATAACCGATATACAGATCCGGTTTTGGGTCATACTAATTCAACTTATCTGCCCGGGATTTTGCCTCAGCCATTATCTTGTCCGCTTGTTTAGCTGCTTCCGTCTCTAGCTTTCCGGCTTTATCATCTGCCTGCTTTCGAAGTTCTTCAGCTGACTTCTCACGCAATTTTTTCTCGATAGGATTCTTCGCTCCGTCAACGAGTGCTTTTGCCTGTTTGTCAGCTTCTGCACGAATTACATCCGCTTGTTTTTTTGCTTCTGCTTTGATCTTGTCCGCCTGCTTTTGAGCATCTGCCATAATTTTGTTTTTCTGCTCAATCAGATCTTCTTTAACATCTTCAACTTTGTCTTTGATTACTTTGGTTACCGTGTCTTTTACTTCTTCAATTTTGTCTTCTACCAAATCTTTTACCTGATCTTTCAGATTACCTGTTGCTTCCATCAAACTCTCTTTGAAGTTGGTTTTAATAACAGGTTTCATAACTGTTCCTCCCACATTGACATTCACAGGAATAATATCGGGTAGTCCTTTTACATTTAGTTGCGGAACAACGTTGTTGACTTTGCCGATTGCCTGTTCAACTACTTTGATCATTTCTGCAGGGACCTGATCTTTCGGAACATTCATTTTCATTTTGTAGTCGATGTCTGTGGTAAAGGAAGTCCAGCCTTCAATATCAGAAGTGATTTTTCCAAGTTTAAGGTTGAACGGTTTGACAAACATTTTTCCGTCTTCAAACTCGAAACTGGCGCGTACATTGTCCAGTGTTTGTGAACTGAGTTTAGGGATTTTTAATTCGTTGGCCAATTTGGTTAAAGGTTCAAATCCTGAAACCGTGATTTTATTTGTAAAGAAATTACCACTACCCGTTAGCGACTCCAGGTTAATGTCAAGGTCTTTTGTCATATCTCCTTCCATAGAAAGCGAAGTCGAAATTTTCCCTTGTGCGTATTTTGCGATCGGAGCCAGTTTTTCTACCGTAAGAAAATTATCAGCGAGTTGTTTGATATCAAGGTCTTTCAGGTCATACCCCAAATTGATATGCGGTTTCTCTGGATTTTTTGTGTCAAAACTTCCCTTCATACCAACTGTTCCACCCATGGTATTCATTTGCACATCGTTCAGTGAAGCAACAGACTCCTTCAGTTTTACATTTCCACGGAAATTATCAATCTCCATACCATCGTATTTAATTTTGGCAACAGCTGTATTCAGATTGAAGTCAATGTTGTCGGGGATAGAAACGGGAGCATCTTCTGAAGAACCAGATGCTGCGGGTTCAGTAGCTGTTTCCGTTGATGCTGTAGAAGATTCTTCATCAGAAGAAGATAGCCCCATAATTTCATCCAGATCAAGCAGGGATGATTTGAAATCAAAACTTCCTGTAAGCGTTTCGTCACGAAGTGCGTACCCCAGATAATTATCAATGGTTCCCTTCATGGCAAAATCAGAATTCCCCATTTTAGCCTGCATTTCTTCCATAGCCAGGTTTTTAGGGTTAAATGAGAAATGCATTGACTCAACCGAAACTTCTTTCCCCAGATCAGGAGAATTGTATAAAACATCTTTTAGAATTAACCATCCTTCTGCATTAAAATCTTCGTACTGCTCATTGTCAATCGATGACATTTTTCCGGCTAGCTTAAGATCCGCATCCAGCTTACCGTTATACGACTCTCCTTCGGCAACCGGCATAACTTTCTCTAAAGAAGCCAGGTCTACTTTAGCAAGGAGGTTTAACCCGATATTCGGATCAGACATAGGCGTGCGAAGCTTTAAGTTGGCATCTATTGTATTACCGATAAACTCCGTATGAAACTTATCAATATCGACTTTGATATTATCCAGATTAGCTCCCTGTTCACGTTTTGTATTTGCCCGAATAGTGATTTTTTCAAACCCGGAAGGAAGATCCGGATAACGGAAAGAAGCATTGTCTACATTCAGATTGAAATCCCATGCAGGAAGTTCTGTGTCTGTCATTTTTCCTTTCACCATTCCGTTCAGTGCGAATGAACCCTTTGTCAGCATAGATTCATACCCGGTTTGGAACACACTTGGGATAAGAGAGATCAGTTCTTTGAATGTGGATCGGCTGGCATCCAGTTTGAGATCCATATCGTAATAGTCTTCGAACATTTCAAAATACCCGTCATAAGAAGTTTTAAATGCATTTAGTGTAATCTCATTTTCTTTAAGTGTGAACTTCGAACTCTTTTCTCCGAATTCCATCAGGAGATTGACAATTGCATCCGTTTTAACCTGAGCAAGATAAGGAACCCCGTCCATGATAAATGTGATAGCATCAGCTGTTGTTTTAGTTTCAAAATCCACAGTTTCGGCTGTCAGGTCTCCGTTCCCCGAATGATTCAGATTTGCTATGACGGCAGACATATTTCCAGGTTTATCCAGGTAGCTGATTTCTCCATTGCTGATTTCATACGATTTTAATGCCAATTTAAAACTGGAAGGCTCTGAAATTTCTTCTTCAGTTTTTAACGAATCAGGTTTGACAATGTCATAATTGGCACGACCATCTTGTAGTACTTTTACGTTTATATGCGGCTCGATTAACTTAATGGATTCAATTTCGATCTGATCTCCTCCGATCACAGACCAGAAGTCTAATTTCGCTTCCAACGCTTTCAGGTTGACAAGCTCAACACCTTTAAAATCATCTTTTCCTGCCAGTTTTACCTCGTTTAATTCCATGGTAAGTTTAGGGAACGTTCTGATGATCGTCAGGTCAAAATCGGATATGCTGAGCTCTGCAGTAAGTTGCTTGTTCGCTTCTTTAATAACTAATTGCAGTATTTTGTCTTTGTAAAAAACCGGGATCAGAATTAATGCGGCCAACAGGAGAATAAAAGAGATAGCCCCCCATTTCAGAATACGCTTAAAAATAGATTTTTTCTTTTTACCGTTGGTCGTTCGAGGTGCCATAAAGTCAAATTTTTTTTCGTTACTTTTGATTCTTAAAAATAAGAATATTCTGAAGACATTATCCTTTATGAAGAGAATTTTTAGTCTACTCGTGCTGGCGACATTCCTGAATCCGGTAGTATTTTCCCAGGAAGAAGATACAGATTCCGATTCCATGATGGTTTATACCAACAAAAAAGGAAAATTGATCCGTAAGTCTGGAGATGAATTATACTTTGGGTTTACCCCCGGTTTTGCGAACAGAACTCTGAAAGAAAATCCAGGGCTTTTCAGTGCTCCTATTGGGGAGAGAGAGAATGAAACCGGTGGATGGTTTTACTCGTTTCATATCGGGTACAGAACGAATCTTCATAAACATATAATTCTTGATCTGGGAGTAGAGTTTAATCGTAATGGTGAGTTTTATGAAGCCGGTGGAGATTCGGTGTATACGTACAAAAACACCTATCACTACATCGGCATTCCGTTGAATCTGGCATTTCAGTATGGAGATCGTTTTAAATTGCATGTCGGGGCAGGAGTTGTCCCTAAAATGTTTCTCAGTCAGGTAACGAATGAGGAACGGGAAAATGAGTTTGGAACTACGGAAGCAATTCGAACAAAGTATAAGGACAATTTTAACTTTTTTAATATTGATGCAGTTGTTTCATTGGGATTCCGTTGGAATTTTAGCAGAAACGTAGGTATTTACGCTACCCCGGAAATGCGATGGCAATTGGCAAATACCTATCAGAAACAATGGCCGTATATACATAAATCATATGTGTTTGGAATCAAAGCAGGAGTGAGTGTTTTGTTCTGATAACATTTTGTACCTCTGAAGAATAATTATATTTGCCTCATAATATAGAACAGATGAAAGTAAATACAGCATATAATAACCGCGAAAAACTACTGGAATTATACAACAAACCTTTGTTAGAACTGGTTTTTGAAGCCGCTACGATTCATCGTCAGTACCATAACCCAAGAGAAGTTCAGATGTCTTCGCTCTTGAGTATCAAAACAGGCGGTTGTCCTGAAGATTGTGGGTATTGTCCGCAGGCAGCGCGTTATCATACAGATGTTGAAGCGCATAAACTGATGACTGTAGATTCTGTTGTTGAGCAAGCTAAGAATGCAAAAGCAAACGGTTCTTCAAGATTGTGTATGGGAGCGGCCTGGAGAGAGGTACGTGATAACAGAGATTTTGATCAGGTCGTGGAAATGGTTCAGGCGGTTAACGATCTGGATATGGAAGTATGCTGTACACTTGGAATGTTGTCAGAAGAGCAGGCAGTTCGTTTGAAAAATGCCGGTCTTTTCGCGTACAATCACAACCTCGACTCTTCCAGAGAATTTTATAAAGATATTATCTCAACCCGAGAATATGACGATCGTTTGGAAACCATAGATAATGCCCGAAAAGCAGGAATTTCTGTTTGTTCAGGGGGAATTATCGGTATGGGAGAAGCGGTTGAAGATCGTATCGGGATGTTGTTAAGTTATATGGAAATGGAGACTCCACCCGAATCTATTCCAATCAACGCTTTAGTTGCTGTTGAAGGGACACCTCTTGAGCAACAAAAACCGGTTGAACAATGGGAGATGATTCGTATGGTAGCAACTACGCGAATTGCTTTTCCTCAGTCTGTTGTCAGACTATCAGCAGGGAGAACAAAAATGTCGATGGAAGCTCAGGCACTTTGCTTTATGGCAGGAGCAGGAAGTATTTTTGCAGGAGATAAACTCCTTACAACGCCGAACCCTGAGTTTAACGAGGATAAAGAAATGTTTAGCATTCTTGGTTTGATTGCAAAAGAGCCGTTTCAGGAAGGCGAAAAACCGGTAACGATAGCGGATCCGATTCTTGAAGAAAAGAAACAAAAGGCTGCTGAAAGAGAAGCAGAACTTAGTGCGGCTCGTGGACAGAAATTTGAACCGAGAAAAGTAACCCGAGTAGATACACTTTAGTACTTCACGGACATTTAAAGGTATCCGGTAAGGAAAAACAATCATGTGGACCGAATGATAAAGTCCCCCCGTTTTTTACATAAAATGACCTCCCGGTATTTGGATGGAAGTCTGCGTAAATTGCGGGTAACAACTCCGTTGACGGATTTTATTTCAAATGATTATTTGGGGTTGTCTTTGGTTCCTTTTCAAAGTGAGCCATTTTCGCATTCGGGGACGGGATCTCGCTTAATATCAGGTAATTCAGCAAGTGCTGAAAAAGCTGAAAGTCATATTTCGAAACTTTTTGGAGCAGAACAAGCACTTATTTTTAACTCCGGTTACGATGCTAACCTGGGATTGTTCTCCAGTGTTCCACAAAAGGGTGAGGTTGTACTGTATGACGAACTGGTTCATGCGTCTGTTAGGGATGGAGTACGGTTGAGTTTTGCTGAGAGCTTTTCCTTCAAACACAATGATATTGCTGATCTTGCGGGTAAACTACAGAAGTACCGTGATAAAACCGTTTTCGTAGCCATAGAGAGTTATTACTCGATGGATGGAGACCTTGCTCCGGTTGAGGAAATCCTAGGTGTTGTAGCTGATTATGGAGCGTTACTTGTTGTAGACGAGGCACATGCCTGTGGTGTTTTTGGCGTGCAGGGATTAGGTATGACGTATGCGTTCAGAGATCATCCATCATTATTTGCCCGTGTTATAACTTTTGGTAAAGCGTTTGGAGCACACGGTGGAGCTGTTTTAGGAAGCCAAAAGCTAATCGAATTTCTTATTAATTTTTCCAGACCATTTATTTATACAACGGCAATGCCTCCTGATGCGTACGAAAGAATTGAGTATATGACCAGGTTGTCAGCAGAAGAGGATAAACGTAGAGAAAGACTCTTTGCAAACATTGCAGTTTGGAACCGACACTTTGAAGGAAACCCGGGGCCAATTCAGGTAATTCCCTGTACTGATAAACTAACACTTACAGCTTGTGTAGAGCAGGCTGAACAACGGGGATGGGCGCTGAAAGCTGTATTTTCTCCGACCGTTCCTTCCGGAAAAGAGCGATTGCGTATTTGTATTCATTCGAATCATTCCGAAAAAGAATTGGAAGAGTTGGTGCTTTTCATAAAAGAATGTATCGGGTAAGTCGGTTCATCTGAAATTCGGGATTTCGATAAAGTAATTTGTTACCTTTGTAGCTTATGTCGCAGAGTGGTGTAAATATCAGAAACAAACGGGCTAATTTCGAATATCAGATTATTGAAAAGTTCGTAGCCGGAATTCAGCTTACAGGTACTGAGATTAAAAGTATCCGGAATAGTAAGGCGAGTATTGTAGAGGCGTACTGTGTTTTTGAGAAAGAGGAACTGTTTATCCGGAATATGCACATTGCCGAATATGAAAACGGTTCGTACTACAATCACAATCCCAGAAGAGATCGCAAGTTACTATTGAACCGAAGGGAATTGGATAAACTTTTCAAAAAATCCAAAGTAAAGGGGTTTTCGATTATTCCTCTTAATTTGTTTATCAACGAAAAAGGACTGGCGAAACTGAATATTGCATTGGGACAAGGTAAAAAGCTACACGATAAACGCGAAGATCTGAAAGCCAAAGACTCGAAAAGAGATATGGACAGAGCGATGAAAAGCCATTAAGAAAGCTATATAAACGTAAACAGTTGTAACAGACGCTCACCGGACAGATAGAAAATGAGTAATCCGGGAATCCCCAGATACAAACTGCTGTGAAAGAGAAGCGAATAAAGCATATTTCTTCCTTTGACAAGAAAAGCAATAAGAGGAATCAGAAAAAGCAGTGGGATAAAGGGAAAACTCCCAAAAACAGAAAAGTCAGTTACACTTACTTCCTGAAAACTCCCTTCCCGGATAGAGAATTGTTTAATCTCTTTGAAGATACGACTCCTTTCAATCAGGATTTCTTTTCCGAATCGAATGGTATATTGAAATTTTTCGTTAATCCATACCGATTCACCCGTACTGAGCCGGGCAGGAATAATATGATGAAAACGCATTCCTCCTTTCACGCTCATCGCATTCATGTGGGTAATCTCCACCTGCTGTTGTTTACCGGGTAGAAAACGATCTACAAATAACAAGAGAGAGGTTAGCAGTGAGAGAAGCATGATAACCCTAAATAACTTGTAGGGTTTTCCTTGCGTTATTTTTCGGATATATGCTTCTTCTTCAGCTTTTTTTGCCCATACTTTTTTTTCAAATTGTTCACGGGCTCTTTTGCGCCTGCGTTCAATCTCCTCCTGAATTATTTCTTCCCTGTTTTTTGCAGGATGAGGGGTAGAAACTCTTTTGGGGCCAGGAACAGATTTCTGTCCGGACAAAATTTCATACGCGTCTTTAATCGCAATAAATTTTTGAGTGTTACCCTTTTCCGGATTTCTGTCCGGATGGTATTTCAGCGCTTGTTTACGAAAAGCCTGCTTTATTTCTTCTTGCGAAGCATTGCGAGAGACTCCTAATATTCTATAGTATTTTTCCGGAATCAAAAAGTAAATAGTTTTAAAGTTTCAGGGCGATTAATCTTACCGGAATCAGTCATTCTGAAATGAGGTGTAAACAAAACTACTTTTGGCTTTTCGTACTTTGTTAGTTGTGCCATATAAGGAGTGGTATCAATCGGACTTTCACTTTCAATGATCAGAGCAGCTTTTTCACCTAACTTCTCATCCGGGATACCGGATAGAAAAAAACGTTTGGCCAGTCCGGCAGCTTCTATTTTCTTTTCAATTTCTTCGGGGAATAGTTTAACACCGCCGGAGTTGATAACAAAATCTTTTCTTCCCTTCCAGATAAAATGAGTTGCATCTATTAGTTCAACTACATCATTTGTTTCCAGATAGTCTATTCCCAGTTCAGGTGATGAAATAATTAACTGTTCATCAGGTCCTGTGCTGAAATGGGTTTGCCCGATTGCTTCGTAAGAGGTATTCGGGTCACCTAATTTACGAACAGCAATATGACTGGTAGTTTCTGTCATGCCAAATGTGGCATACGCTGTAATTCCGGCTGCTGCAATCTCTTTTTCAAGAGTGGCACTTACCGGTGCTCCCCCGATAATAACGGTCTGTATTTTTTTTAATTTTTCGGGTGAGTTCTTCAGACATTTTTCAACTTGCAACGGAACCATGGCTGCAAAATCAATTTGAAATTCATCCGGGAAATCGAGCGGAGACTCAGGAGCTGTCAGAAGAGTGGTTGCGTGGTTCGTCAGCGAACGAACCAGCATCATTTTTCCGGCGATATAATCAGGATTGAGACAAATCAAAAAAGTAGAATCGGGAGGAAGTCCGAAAAATTGAAGTGTCATTCGGGCAGA
This sequence comes from Wandonia sp., assembly GCF_984588085.1. NCBI lineage: Bacteria > Pseudomonadati > Bacteroidota > Flavobacteriia > Flavobacteriales > Crocinitomicaceae > Wandonia > Wandonia sp. The sequence goes on along the minus strand of NZ_CFIGVI010000033.1, from coordinate 5,115 downwards.
GCTGATCATTTTTGTTTTGGGCAACTCAATTACTTTTGGAGCACCTGTTGATCCCGATGTCCTTTGACGAATAAACGGAGAATCCGAATGCCATTCAAGAAGAAAGGAATCCAATTCGTCATTCATTTTTTTTGACCAGTTATTATAACAAATTTGTAAATTCACAGTTTTGGAATGACATTTGTATCTGAAGTAACAAAAATAAATCCCCGTTTCGGGAATAATTTTGTAAATTAACTAAAAAAATAAGGAATGAAAAAAGTAGTTGGAATATTGACATTAGTTTTGGTTACTGTTGGAGTATGCAGTTTTACAATGACAGAAACTGATAACACAACAGGGAGCAAAAAAGAAGCAGTTGTAGCTGCGAAGGGAATCAATTTTTCCGACTTAAGTTTTGAGAAGGCAAAAGCCGAGGCAAAAAAAACAGGGAAGTTGATCTTTATTGATGCATACGCTTCATGGTGTGGGCCTTGTAAAATGATGGATAGAAATACATTCTCCAATGAAAAAGTTGGTGAAATTTTCAATGAGCGATTTATCAACCTGAAAATAGATATGGAGAAATCAGAAGACGGACCAATGCTATCCCGAATGTTTCGAGTAACAGCTTACCCTACATTTCTTTGGGTAGACGGAGATGGAAAATTGATTAAAAGAGAATTGGGGTATAAAACTCCGGAACAATTTATTACTGTTGTTCAGGATTTGAAATAACCTATAGCGAATTTATAGCGTAATTAAAGGTCGGTTTTTAACCGGCCTTTATTTTTTTGAGCTATTGCATAATTTTTCTTTTTATTGTATTTTCAGGCAGTTAAAACTGTAAAATTATGAAAAGAGTACTACTACTGGCAATTGCTACGGCTTTTGGTTTCGCTGCAATTGCACAGACAATTCATCCGAATAGTCAGGATGGAGTTGTTTGGTTTAAGCTAAAGGATGATGCTGTTCTGGAGAAAAGAATGGTGATAAAGGGAAGTGAAACAACTCCTTTGACTCCCCGTGAAGAATTGAAATGCCTTGCTGCTTTTTTTGAAGGAAACCCTAATGTGAAAGTAACAAAGCCATTTGACCGTTTTAAAGCACCAGCCTTAAGAAGAACCTATCAATTAGAATTTTCCGATATCAATAATGTGGATACTTACATTAAAGAACTGGAGAAGTTCGGACAGGTTGAGTACGCAGAGCGCGTACCTTTTATGCGTAAAACACTTGTTCCGAATGATCCGTTATATGGTCCGGGAAACCAGTGGGGATTATTTAAGATACAGGCAGAAACAGCCTGGAATTATACAACTGGTAATGCCAATATAATCGTCGCAGTGGTGGATGATGCGGTAGATATTACACATCCTGACCTGAGTCCTGTTTTGTGGGTAAATACAGGTGAGATTCCCGGAAATGGCATTGACGATGACGGAAACGGATATGTAGATGATCGAAACGGTGTTAACGTTGCTACTTCTACTCCTTCACAGGAAGGAAGTCCTATGCCGGGAACTCCGGTAACTTCCTTTGATCATGGTACGCACGTAGCGGGGATTGCTTGTGCGGCATCAAACAACGGAACAGGAATCGCGTCGATTGGTCATGGAGTTAGTCTAATGGGAATCCGGGCTGCCTCGGATAACTCGTCACTCACGGCAACCCTTCAGGGAGTACTTTACGCGATTGATAATGGTGCGAATGTGATCAATATGTCGTTTGGGTCTGAAAGTTATTCTACAACCTACCAAAATGCTATTACGTATGGATATAATCAGGGAGTAGTAATGATTGCTGCCTGTGGAAACGATAATGTAAATACGGTGTTTTATCCGGCGGGTTATGATCACGTAATAGCTGTTGCAGCAACAAACGGATCGGACAACAAAGCTTCTTTTTCGAATTATGATAATGGATCTGGATGGGTAGATGTAGCTGCTCCGGGAACATCAATTTTGAGTACACTGCCTACAGGTTCTTCTTCCTTGTATGGAAATAAGCAAGGTACGTCAATGGCTTCTCCAATGGTTGCCGGGCTTGCCGGACTAATGCTCTCGATGAATAGTGGTCTTACGCCGGATGATATTGAGAGTTGTCTTGTGTCAACTTGTGATCCGGTAGCAGGTAGTTTTTCTTCTTCATTAGGAGCAGGAAGAGTTAACGCTTCGGCAGCGATGGCGTGTGTGTCAACTTCTCTTGACTGGGCTCCTGAAGCTGATTTTGTTGCTAACCTGACAGTTATTCCTCAGGGAGGGAGTGTGAATTTTACTGATCTATCAATTTATAATCCTACTTCATGGACCTGGACTTTTACCGGGGGGACTCCGGCAAGTTCTACAGCGCAGAATCCTCAGAACATTACCTACAATGCTCCGGGAACTTATCCTGTGACACTTCAGGTCAGTAATGCAAATGGAACGGATACAGAAACGAAGACCGGGTATATTCAGGTAAATGCAAGTACAGGTTGTGATACGATCTCTCACACCTTGCCGACAGATACAATTTATACCTATTCGTTGTCTACTAATAGTTATCTGGGAGGAACAAACTCAGATGGAGTTACAGCTTACTGTGATGCGTACCAGTCTAGTGAATTCCCGGCAGGAAGTTCTATTCAGGGAATGATCATTTATTTTGTGAGAGGTGCGACTAATAATCCGGCAGCAACTGTAACGGTCAATGTCTGGTCCGATGCAGGAGGAATGCCGGGTGCGGTGGTTCATTCCGAAACTGTTTCTTTACAGGAAATAGAAGATAATCAAACGGTTCCGGGACAACCGGGATCATTCTACCCGACTATGGTTGAATTTGATTCACCTTATCTTATTACAGGCGATTTTTATGTAGGAATAAGTGTTCCGCAACCGGTACCCTCCGGACAGGAGTACGTAATTGCTTATACACATGACTTTAATGGTGATGTAACAGGGCGTCCGAATTATTCATGGATGTATCTAGGGACTCCAAACTCTTTCAGTGCTCCGGCAGGTTGGTATGATCTGGAGACAACTTTTGCTTCCGCTCCCAGACAGGCAATGCACATGCATTTATTGACAACAGTATACCCTGTTCAGGCGACGATGCAATTAAGTTCTACTACGGTTTGTGCAGGAAGCAGTATTTCTTTTAGTAATTCAACAAACACAAACTCGGTGTCGAATGAATGGTATGCAAACGGTACCGTTAACGGGTATTCTAATCAAACTACAGCGGATTTTATTTTTAATTCTCCGGGTAGTTATATGACCTATTTGGTAGCGAACAATCAGTGTGGTTTTTATGATATAGATTCTACAGAAGTAACTGTTGTTGCGACCCCATCCGTTTCTGTAACGCCACAGGATGAGTATATATGTCCGGGCGAGTCCATCACGCTTACTGCTTCAGGAGCGGCCGGTTATACATGGAGTCCGGGAGCAACTTTATCGGCAACTACCGGAGCAAGTGTTACTGCAACTCCTTCAACTACGACAACGTATAGTATTGAGGCAACACAAGGAGCCTGTACAGCCAGTTCACAGGTTACAGTGTATGTAGAAAGTGCACCACAGGCGGAAATTGTGTTTACGCCTTCAACCTCTGTATGTTATAATGAACCCGTTCTTTTTGACGGCATGATTAATTCGTCGGATGTAACATCGTATTCCTGGACATTTGAGAGCGGAACACCGGCTACATCATCCAATGCTACTGAAACTGTTACTTTCCCAGCGGCTGGTACGTACACGGTAACACTGGTTGGAGCTAATGGATGTGGACAGGATGAAACAGTAACAGCGACTATTTTGGTTGATAATTGTAATTTCTTAGGTTTGGAAGAACAAGGAACCCGAAACTTGTCAGGATATTATAATTCCATCAATACGACATTAAATCTTGGATTTGAAAACATGCCGGAAGGTGAGTATGATATTCAGTTGTTTTCTATGCTTGGACAGCGCGTTATGCATCAATCTGTTCGGGTAATCAGCCCTGATCAGGATGAGGTAGTAAACGTGAATGAAATGGCAGAAGGTATTTATCTTGTGAAAATTACAAGCGGAGAGGCCTTTGAACATACATTCCGATTTAAGAAATAGAAAAATAATTTAACGGAAAAAAGGGCGGTTCAGATTCTGAACCGCCCTTTTTGTATTGACATTACAGTTTAATAATCCGTCGGGTGAAATTTGATGTTTCTGTTTCTATTTGTAACAGGTATGTCCCTCTTTCAAATAAAGATAAATCAACTGATGTATTATTTTGTGTCGAAAGTAATAGCTCTCCTGAAACGGAGTAGACATAGATCTGCTGAATAGATTGGTTGGATGTTATTTGTACAAATCCGGTAGTCGGATTTGGATAAATGTTGAATTCGATTGAATACTCATCTACTGCATTGGTTGTATCAGTAACGGTGACTTGTACAGTTTCCGTTGTGCTGTTTCCATTTGCATCTTCAAGAGTAATAGTTACAGTGTAAACTCCCGTAGCAGTAAACTCATCCTGACTAATTGTAACAACCGGATTCGAATCACAGTTATCCTGTACATTTGAAATAAGATCGGTCCAATCAATAGTTACGCTGGAAGCTCCATCTAATGATATGCTGATATCCTGACTGGTTCCGGTAGGTGCCATATAATCCGCAATGACTACCTGAACAGAAGTTGTTGTTGTATTTCCTGCCATGTCTTCAACTTCCAGGTTGATCGTTTGTGTTCCCAAATGTGAACAATCGAAAGTAGAAATGTCCATTGTAATTGGTTCAAGAGAACAATTGTCTGTTGCTTGTGCATTTAAGTCGGTCAGTGAAACCGTAGCTTGTCCATTCGCGTCAAGTTCTATTGTCGCATTTTGTGCGGTAAGAACCGGAGAAATATCATCAACAAGGGTAACAACGGCTGTTGCAGAATGTGTATTACCACTACCGTCTTCTACAGTAAGTGTAACAGTATTGGCTCCTAAATCAGCACACGTAAAATCAGTGATGTCAAGTGTGTAACCGGTAATTCCACAATTGTCCGTAGACCCGTTATCAATTTGTGCAGGTGTAATTGAAGCCTGCCCATTTGCATTCAATGAGACTGTAAGGTCTTGCGTTTGTGCTACGGGAACTTCATTTTCTACCACTGTAACGGTTGC
>NZ_CFIGVI010000032.1:5847-34369 GCF_984588085.1 Wandonia sp. | reverse complement strand
TTCAAAAATTACAAAAATCAATGGCGATTTATTTAAAATTGAATCAAACAGGATCACGTATTTTTAATGACTATGAATACCACCAAATAAGCAAAAGCACCAAAAATATTATATTTGATAAGGCGTCTTTGCCTATTCACAAACCATGATACAACATTTTAAGACGACATTATGAACCGACACATATCGACATTATTCATTTTAATTGGACTTGCTGGTTGTAATAATAATCAAACGACCAGAACGGAGAGAGAAGGGGAGCCGACAATTTATTCAGTTACTGACAACGACACTGAAATGAATGAAGCAATTACTACTGCCAACCAGACACTTGATAAATTTAACTCGGCATTAATGAGTTCTAACCCGGACTTTAAATACTTCGCACTTAAAACACGATTCAAGACTACGAATGGCGGAGAACACATTTGGGTAAGCAACATTTCGCTCAAGGACAATAAATATTATGGCGTTGTAGACAATTTGCCCGAATCAACTACAGACGTAAAAATCGGAGACACAATTCAAATCGTGAACGAAAATATTAGCGACTGGATGTATATTGACAATCAAAAGTTATGTGGGGGCTTTACAATTCGACTATTAAGAAAACGTATGACAGAGACTGAGAGAAAGCAATTTGACGCCGTAAATGGACTCATCATTGAAGACTAAAAAACGTTGCATAACAGCACCTACAAGAAGTTGGTGATCCAATGGTTAAATAATACAAGAAAATCATGGATTTCACGCTACCAAATGATTAACTTGTATTTTTTTATCAGATACTAGCGGAATTACTTAATCCTCCTTTTTTTGTGATGGATCTTTAAGTACGACCTCCGTTTTTTTCTTTTGTCTGTTGCCGGAATTGTTTTTGGGTTTGGATCGATTGGAACTCCCTTGTTTCTTTTTCCGGGAAGGGAGTTTCCACTCGGGTTGAGGACCTAATTCTTCCGGAATCGGGAATCGCTCTATATCCATTTCAATCAGACGTTCGATTTTATTCATTCGGATCATGTCCTTTGGATTGACAAGCGTAATTGCCTCGCCTTTGGTATTGGCTCTGGCAGTCCTTCCTACCCGGTGGACGTAATCTTCCGCATCATAGGGGACATCATAGTTAATGACGAGATTAATGTCCTTGATGTCAATTCCACGACTTAGGACATCTGTAGCCACTATGATACGGATGCGTTTTGAGCGAAAACCTCTCAGCACCTCTTCTCGTTCTTCCTGATCAAGATTGGAAGAAATGCCACGCGCCTTGAATCCATTTCTTAGTAGTCCGCGGGTAATCTCAGAAACTTTACTTTTACTGGATGTAAAGAGAATAATACTGCTATAATTTTCTCTTTCTTTCAAAAGATAATTCAGTAATCCTTGTTTTTGTTCATCAAAAGTAAGGAAAACACGTTGCGTTACTCCCTTTGCCGGTTTTGAAACAGATATAGTAATCTCTTCCGGTTCATGTAGTAACGTATTGGCAAGCTTACGGATTGAGTCAGGCATGGTGGCACTAAACAAAATATTCTGTCGCTTTTTGGGGAGATAAGAAATGATTTGGTTAATGTCATCGCTAAAGCCCATGTCCAGCATACGATCTGCTTCATCCATTACCAGATGTTCTACTTTTGAAAAGTCAACATACCCCATTTTCAGGTGAGAAAGAAGTTTACCGGGAGTAGCAACGATGATATCCGTGCCTTCCTGTAATGCCGCTTTTTGCTCGTTCCAGTTTTTGCCGTCTCCTCCTCCGTAAATAGCTTTTGATCCAACTGAGATAAAATAGGACAACCCCTGAATTTGCTGCTCGATCTGAACAGCTAGTTCCCTTGTTGGAACAATTACCAGTGTATTGATAGATAAATCTTCTTTTCCGACTAATTTATGTAAGATGGGGAGAACAAAAGCTGCTGTCTTCCCTGTCCCTGTTTGCGCACAACCAATAAGATCTTTTCCTTGCAAAATGGCAGGAATTGATTTTTCCTGTATCGGAGTGGCATTTTCGAATCCCATATAATGAATTGCTTCAAGCAGTTCGGGATTTAAACCTAATTCTGTAAACTTCATACGCTGTAAAGATAATGAATTTCCAGTCGCCTGAAATGAATTAATAATCAATGGGCAGATAGTGCTTTTATTTCCCGGAAAAAATCAGTACTTTGTTAAAAACAAAAAATCAAACAAGATGAAATACATTACGTTAGTTCTATTCATAATTGTATGCACAGCTGGGTTCACTCAACAGGAGTTTGTTGTCGAAAAAGGAAGCTATACACATGAGAAAGGACTCCGGAACGCAATACATGTTAAACTGGAACCAGAAGCAAAAGAGGTTTCCGGTGAGTTTAAATCCTTTCTGAAAGATAAGCATGATATTCGGCTTAAAGGAAGTTGGAAAGAAAGAAGGTTTGAAGAAACAATGGTCAAAGAACTGTCGGACTCTCTGGTGAATGCTTATTTTATTTTCAAAGAAGTTACAGGAGGTACAGAAGTGTTTGTTGTGATGAAATATCCGGAAGGAAAATACCTTACGACAGTTGAAGAATCGAAAGCATTTGCCTATATGGAAGAAGTGATGCACGAATTTCTTCGGGGCTATCTTCCCGGGTACTATAATGAATTGATAGAAGAGACCAATAAAGAGATAGGAGAACTGGAGAAAACCATTCAGTCCACTGCGAAGTCTATTGAGAAAAATGAAAAAGCAATAGAAAAGAATAAAGAAAAAATAAGAGATCTGGAAGATGATATCAAAGAAAGGGAACGCGAAAACGAAGACCTGAGAAAACAGCAAGGGGCAGCAGAAAAAGTAAATACAGCAGAAAAAGCCCGTTTACAGGAACGAAAAAGTAAGCTTGAAGGAGCAAAAAGTAAATTGATAAATTTTAAAAATTAAAACTTTTTTCAGCAATTACTCCATTTACAGAGGTCATTCGCGCGTAATAAGTCCCGCGTGGAATTTGGGAAGCTTTGTAATGAAAACGTAAGGAAAGCTCTCCGGGAGGAAATGACTTATCGGAAAAGAAAGTCCGGAGTGTTTTCCCTGATTCATCATAGATGGCAAATGTAATAATGGTAGATGTTGACATGCTCCAGTCAAAATCTCCGTTGATTTCTGCACTCGACCAATTATAAACCTCAGTACTGGGAAGCTTTGGGTTATAATGGTCAGTAAGTTGATTGTTAGCTGTATTGATATGAGTTGTCTGATACCAGGGATCTGAACTGTTTTTCAATTCAGCTACATATTTTCGGAGTTGCTTCTCATTCTCATTATTCGTCTGAATCCAGGCAATATCATGATCGTTGGAAAATACCCAGATAGCCGTCTGCCCGGAATGGTTGAAGATTTTGTTCGTGTTGATATACTGAGAACATTTAAGTAAACCGCCTGTGGCAACTTTTCCCGGAGTATAACCTATGGCATTTCCCGGGCTGAAATCTTCTGATTCAACACACATACTCATAAGCTGATGGGTTACTGGTTTTCCGGGATGTATTGCAAGCAATTCTTCTCGTACTATAATCAGATTTTGTCGCGGATCTTCCGAACAAATAAATAATTGTCCTGGAGGAATTACAATATCAAGAGAGGAAGAGGAGGTGTTGGTAATTGTGATGTCCAGTAAACCGTCATTGACTCCCTGCCCGTTACTTGTTACAACGACATTGATCTTTTTAGCGGAGATCGCTTCCGTTAGAGAAAGTGCTGGTAGTGCAGAGACTGGAAATACTATTGAGATGGCAACGATCAGATTTTTCATGGGATGGGATTGATTGTTGATTGCATAACAGTAAAAAATGAGAAAGGTTACAAAAAATCAGAGAAGGCATTCTTATTTGGAGGGATTGGGAAATACAAAGGATTTATTCTAATTTTGAATCCGCATGATATTTTTGGAATCAGATAGAATTGACAGGGAAAAATGGGATGATCTGGTACGGGAGAAAGGAGAACACTTTTTTTCTGACAGAAGATACCTGGATGCAGTTGCGGAAAACTGGGGAGTCTATATTCTTGATGATTACAGAGGAGCAATCGTTATTCCTTACCGCTATAAACTTGGATTCAGATGGGTGTACCAACCTGATTTTTATCGGGCAAGTGAATGGTTAGGCGAGTGGAGTCAATCGGAAAAAGATCGCTTTTGGTCTGTTTTGAGAGCCGATTTCAGTGAAGGATACTTTGCGCTTGAAGATACAGAGAGAACTGATTCGGAAATGCTTTACCAAACTATTCTTCCGGATGATAACTTCAGAAGTTCATACAATAAGCTTGCTGGTCGGATGATTAAGAAAGCAGAAAACAGTACACTTGAATTTACGTCTCAGTTGGAGAAAGAAGATTTTTTTCGTCTGATTCTGGATGAACTTTCTGAAAAAACGGGTGCATGGAATCCGGCAGCGCAAAGTCGATTTACCGATTTGGTTAAAAAATTCTCGGATACAGGAGATTTGGAATACTATGGAGCTGTTTCCGGTGGTGAGTTAGTAGGAGGAATCATTGTTCTGGCACGAAATAATAGAAAAATGTACCTGAAAGGTACGGCCAGGGAAAGAGCCAAAAAGTCGGGAGCTATGTATTGGCTGATGGACAAGGCCATTGAAAATGCCGTAAATCAGAAGTGTATATTTGACTTTGGAGGATCCAGGATAGAAGGCGTTCGTCGTTTTAATACAAACTTTGGAGCACAGGACATACAATATAGATTGGAAGAGTGGTCTACTTCTCCTTTCTGGTTCAGAGCTGTTCGTAACGTTCGTAATACATGGAAAAAGATAAGAAAGTAGTTGTGCTAACAGGAGCTTCCGGTGGAGTAGGAGCTGCATTGTCTGTATTTCTGGCCGAAAAAGGATACCGGTTAGCATTACATTACAACGAACATGCGATAGACAGTGTTCAGGAAGGGGAGGATGTGCACTACTTTCAGGCGGATCTGAGAGATCCAGAACAAATATCGGCAATGATGGATGCTGTTCTTGCTGTTTATGGCAGAATAGATATCCTGATTAATAATGCCGGAATATCGCGAAACGGAATGTCATGGAAATTAGATGAGGAAGATTGGAGCGAATCAATTCTAATCAACCTCACAGCACCTTTTCTACTTTCTCAGAAAGCAATTCCGGTGATGCGTTCTAACGGATGGGGAAGAATTATTAATGTGTCATCAGTTGTCGGGCAGACTGGATTTATTGGTACATCAGCTTATGCGGCATCAAAATCAGGCTTATTCGGTTTGACAAAAACAATGGCAAAAGAATTGGCTGTATTCGGTATTACTGTTAACAGCATGGCTCTGGGGTATATGGATACGGGAATGATTACAGGTGTATCGGAAGAATTACAGGAAGAGATTAAGAAACAAATACCCCTAAAACGTCTGGGGACTACAGATGTTATTACAGCGGCAGTAGAATTTTTGCTTTCTGATGGAGCAGACTATTACACAGGACAAACACTCAACCTGAACGGAGGCTTACACTAATAGAGGTAAGCGAAACCATCTTAATCTTATTTACTACATTTTCGCTGAAAAATCAGATGAAATCAAAATGAGATAACCCCGACCTAACGTAAAAATAGGGGTAAATATTTTGATTGAATTGAAAAAAAACTTAAATTGCTCAATAACTGCTTTTTAGGTTCTAGTACCTACAAGCTAAACTACCTTACGTATGGAAACCTTTACACAAATACCTTTGAGGATATATTCCTCATGTATTCCTCCATAGTTTTGTGATTTACCTGATCTTTTTGAGTAGCCCTGACTAAGCTTTAAACTCAGAAGGAGAAAAAATCTAATAGACCGATTATTAAACAGTCAGAAGTGATTTTTTTTTCACAAGACACAACGCAACTGAATTATGAAAGAAGCTAACTTTAAACCAGACATATCGGGTTGGTTAAAAAAACGATTGACACCCGGTATATGTATTACCTTATTATTTCTGGGAATAACCAATTTGCTGAAATCCCAGCAGCAGTATGCAACAACTATTATTTCTGAATCTTATGTAACCAGTTCAGGACACAGTGTAGACGCTAATCCGGCTACCTATTCCGAACTCGAAGCAAGCTCAGGAGTTATTATTGGAATCGGAGGATACTCATCAGATATCGAAATGGAGTTTCCTGCACTTGTTCCGGCAAATCAAACAACTTTTGTACGTATCGAAACAGATGATGATATCCTGTCAAGTCTATTAGGAGGGACGCTAGGAGACTTATTGTCAACAGTAGGTGGAGTAGCACTGATCGGAAATCAGGAGTTCTCTGTTGAGGCGAAGAATGGTGCAACAGTTGTATTATCCGGAAATTCGACGAATCCGGTAAGCTTTTCAGGAGAACAACTGAAGGTGGTTTTAGATGCAAATAATCACACGTATCTGGCTATTACGCCCGGTCAACCCTATCAGAGTATCAGAATCAGTAACCATGTAGGTAGTCTGATAGGATTGGGAGTGAAAAAGCATATGAAAGTCTGGGACCCGTATTATGTTGTTCAGGGAGCGAGCTGTATTCAGCCTCAGTTTACTTCTTATGACGCAGCAGGTATTTCACTGGAGGTTTTAAACCTCGGAGGAGGTGTAAACGATTTGGAAAGAGCAATTGATGGAAATTTGATGTCGCATTCAACACTTTCGTTGGGAGTTGTGGGAGTAGCCTCAAATATTACGCAACGAGTATATTTTGAAGGCGTTTCACAATCTACAGATATGTTCGCAGTGAGGCTGGGAGTAGACCCTGCCGTTTTAGCGATTACACTGGGAGAGGGAATAGAGATCAGTACAAGAAACGGAACCAACCTCGTTACAACGGATCAGTTGACTGACTTGGCAACACCGGCTGATATTGCAGCTATGCAAAGTGGTCAGCCAGCGACGTTATACATTTCACCTAATGCCCCGATAGATAGAATTGTGGTCACATTAAACGGTGTCCTGAGTGTGGCAGTAGCACAAACACTGGATGTGTTTGAAGTGTATAAAATTTCTCAGTCTCCGATCTTCAATGTGAATAGTTCCGACACGATAATTTGTACAGGAACAGTAGCAAATCTGGTATCCGATGCAGTTAATCCGTCAGATGAAATCAGATGGTATGATGATAGTACCGGGACAACACCTATTGCGATTACAGGATCAGGTGTGCCTTTTACAACAGGATTGTTGTATTCGGATACCACTTTCTACGTAGCATCTGGAGTTCCGGGCTGTCCGGGTGAATCGCTTCGGATTCCGGTTGGTGTAAAAGTAATGCAGGGACCCGATCCTTCGAATATTTCTGTTCCCGTAGATCCGCAATACTGTGCGGCAGATGTTGTAGATCTGGGAGCTTCGAGTACTTCAGGAGTAAATTTTCAGTGGTATCTTACCCCAGATGGAACCACGCCTGTTGTTTCAGGTCAGCAGACAGGAAATCATACATTTATCATCCCGCATAGTGACTCAATATCTATCTCCGGGTTGACAACGGCTGATTCTCCTTTTACACTATATGTTGCTGTGCAGGACACGGTTACCGGATGTTGGAGTTCCCCCGGAGAATATGCTTCGGTTACGATTACGATCATTGATGAACCGGCTCCTACAACAACTCAGCTAACACAGTCATTCTGTGCCGAAGAAATGGCCACTATTATGGATTTACAGGTGAATGAATCCCCGCTTAATTGGTATGACGCTCCGGTCGGAGGAAATTTACTTACATCCGGAACCTTACTGCAAAATGGAACGAACTACTATGCAAGCTGGTTAGGAGGAGTATGTGAGTCTTCTCAGCGTTTGGAAATTGGAGTGGTGATTCAGGATGAACCGGTACCGGTTACAACTGATCCGCAGCAGCATTTTTGTGCGTTGGATAATGCTACAATTGCAGACTTGATTGTAACCGGTACTTCTATTAACTGGTATGATGGAAACGGAAATGCATTGCTCCCATCAACGAGTCTTTCGGATGGAGAAACCTATTTTGCCACAGAACAAGGAGCCGCTTGCGAAAGTTCGGATACATTAATGATTACAGTTTCAGTATCCGATCTTCCGGCTCCGACAACAGATGCCACACAGCAGGAGTTTTGTATAGCAGACAATCCGACAATAGAAGATATCCTTGTAAATGAAACAACATTGGTGTGGTATGATGGAGGAGGAAATCCTATTGCTCCGGGTACACCACTTACAGATAATACCAGTTATTACGCGGCTTTAGTGAGTCCTAATTGTGAAAGTACAGATCAACTGGAAATATTCGTGACTTTTGAGCAGGTGGCAGCACCAACAACGGATGAGGAAAATCAGGTGTTCTGCGCTCCGGATAATGGTTCTGCTGTGCTAACTGTAGCAGATATCCATGTTAATGAAACAAATATTGTATGGTATGACGCTCCTACAGGAGGTTCGGTTGTTGATCCTTCCACACCACTTACACATGGGGATATTTATTATGCTGCACAGGTAGGGAACTCATGTGAAAGCACTTCCCGGCTTGAAGTAACAATAGCTATTGAAAATCTTCCTGCTCCAACAGCTTCAGAAACAACACAGAGTTTTTGTACGGCATCTAATCCGATTGCCGCAGATATTGAAGTCAACGAAACCAATGTCAATTGGTATGATGCTGAAGGAAATCATATGACAGAGACAAGTGAACTACATAATGGAGCAACGTATTACGGAGTGACTTCAAGTGCACATTGTCACAGTAACGATTCTCTGGCAGTAACCATTATGATTGAAGATATGTATGGGGCAGAGGTAACAGGGCAGTTAAATGGCATCTGTATTACAGATACGATTGAATACTCAGCTCCTGCCGGAATGGATAATTATGACTGGAGTGTTGTTGGTGGAACAATAGTAGCCGGTGGAACATCATCGGATCATAGCGTTTGGGTGGTTTGGGAAAATGCACCTGTAACAACAATTGAAGTCGGATATGGAACCGGAACCGGTTGTACAATGAGGATGGAAGAAGCTGCCGTAGCTTCCTCGGTTATTTGTTCGGATCTTGAAGTAGAAAAAACAGTGAGTAACCTGAATCCTTTTATCGGAGATGAAATTGTGTTTACGATCACAGTGACCAATACCGGTCAGGATGAATTTTCTGAAATAGAGGTGAATGAAGTTATTCAGAGTGGATTTACGTACGTTGAAGATGAAGCTACTCACGGGAGTTATGATGTGGTAAGCGGTATCTGGACAATCGAAAACCTGGGGGCAGCGGAGACAGCTGTCTTGCTGATAACAGTTACTGTTAATGCAACAGGAGATTACAGCAACATTGCATCTATTGTTCCCAATGGAACCATTGATGATACAGATCCGGATAATAATAGTTCCGAAGTTATTGTAGAGCCAAGCTGTCTGACAGTTTACAACGAAATTTCTCCGAATGGAGACGGGGTGAATGATGTACTTTATGTGGATTGTATAGAGCAGTTCCCGAATAACTCAATTATCATCTTTAACCGCTACGGAAATAAAGTGTATTCCGTTGAAGGGTACGAGAATGATTGGGGAGGAGTAGCGAATGTCGGAGGTGTTGTTGGCAAAGGAGAACCACTACCAGCCGGTACCTATTATTATCTGTTGAAGGTAGAAGATGAAGAGTTCGAAACTTCAGGATGGATTTATATCCTGAGATAGTACAAACAGACAAAAGATATTCGTTATGAAAAAGACAATATACAGACAGTTTTTAAGTGCCTGCATGCTCTCACTATTTTGGAGTTGGGGAATTAAGGCACAACAGCAGGTTCAGTTTACACAATATATGTATAATACTATGATGGTAAATCCCGCTTATGCCGGAACAGGAAGTAAGTTGGATGCACTGTTTATTCACCGTTCGCAGTGGGTGGGGCTTGATGGAGCCCCACGTACTCAAAATGTAGGAGTAAACGGAGCTGTAGGTAACATACTTGGTTTGGGACTGAACTTTATTAATGACAGGATTGGCCCGTCCAATCAGGCATTTCTTACAGCAGCGGTATCGGCTCGTATTCCATTGAATGAAAAGTTGAGACTTTCAGTGGGACTGAACGGAGGTATGGATTTTATTAGTGTCGATTGGTCGAAAGGACAGGCGCAAAATCAGAATGATGATGCGATGATGCAAAATAATATCCGGAATCGGGTGAGACCTGTAATTGGAGCGGGCGTGTACCTGTATGCTGATAACTGGTATTTTGGTGTGTCTTCCCCTACTTTTATTCAAAGAGATAAATACGGCGACTGGAATGAGGCTTCCATAGATAACAGGGTACATTGGTATGCTATAGCAGGATATGTATTTCGGGTAGGAGAAAATGTCAAATTGAAACCGGCTATTCTTGCTAAAATGGTGAAAGGAGCGCCTCTTACCATTGATGCGTCTCTGAATGCTATGTTTAAAGAGCAGTTTACAGTTGGATTGGGGTACCGCTATCATGATGCTATGGCGTTATTATTGGGATACACATTTAAGAAAATGTTATTTCTTGGGTACTCGTATGATATTAACCTGACAAAACTGAGAGGATATAATTCAGGCTCGCATGATATCATATTGCGTTATAATTTGTTTGGTAAAGAAGCAGGAGCACGATCACCCAGATTTTTTTAGAACTAATACAAAGATTACATTATGAAAGGTTTAATTTACACATTGATTTTTCTATTCGTACCAGTTCTGATAAAAGCCCAGGATTATGGTCAGGCGGATAAAGAATATGCCATGCTGAATTATGACAAGGCTATTTCCGGGTACGAAAAATATATTTCCAAATTAAAAAAGAGGAGTCCTGATGGCAAGGTGTTGATTAATTTGGCGAACAGCTATTATATGGTCAAAGATTACTCCAATGCCAGAAAGTACTACAGTCAGTTGTATTCGATGTATGGAAATGGTTTGGAGGAAAAACTATTCATTCGAATGATTAGTTGTATGAAAGCTGCCGGAGATAATGAACGTGCAGATGAACAGCTGAAATCTTATTATTCGGGAAATCAGAAGCGAATAAAAATGATGGGCTTCCAGCGAAATCAACTGGACTCACTGGAGACAGAGTACAATAATGTCGTTAATCTGAGTGTGAATAGTGATAAAGCTGATTTTGGAGTAGCACTTTTCAGAAATGAAGCTGTTTTTGCATCTGCCAGAAACCCTGAAGGAAAAACAACCGGAGAAGGAGAGGCATATCTGAATTTGTACATAGCGACAAGAAACAGTAATAATGGGCAGTTGAGTAATCCGAAAGAGTTTATGTTGGAAGTAAACTCAGATTATCATGACGCTACATTAACATTCAGCGAATCGTCCGGGTATATATTTTTCTCTCGTAATTTCCTGACAAAGAAAGAAAAGTTGGATGCAGATAACGGGGAGGTGTCGAATGTGATGATTATGAAGGGAAAAGTTATGGGAGATCAACTGACAGAGATTGCTCCTTTGGAATTCAATAGTAAAAATTACAATTGTTCGCATCCGTTTGTAAGTCAGGACGGGAAGTTACTTTTCTTTGCTTCGGATATGCCGGGCGGGTTCGGACAGAGTGATATTTATGTAGCAGAGCTATTCAATGATGGAAGTACAGGGACACCAATTAATTTGGGGGAAATGATCAATACTCCGGGCGTTGAATTATTTCCCAGCTTATCGGGAGACACTTTGTTTTTCTCTTCTGATGCTCATTATGGCTTTGGAGGATTGGATATCTTCTGGTCTAAAATGGCAGGTACTACTAATTTTTCCATTCCTGAAAATTTGGGAGAGCCGATCAATAGTAACCGGGATGACTTTGCTTTTATCCGGTTGAATGACCGTACGGGGTATCTTAGCTCTGACCGTGTAGGAGGGAACGGAAATGATGACATCTATTGGTACGATATGAAAATCGTCGAACAATTCATAGATTACAGTGGATTGGTTCTTACAAAAGGGAGTGATGTCCCGGTTCCGGGAGCAAAGGTAAAAGTGTATGATGCCTTCAATGACCTGATTGCCGAATTTGAATCGGACGATGAAGGGAACTTTGAGGTTTCGTTGCCTTGTAATAGTCAGTTTAAAGCTGTATTTAGTAAACCGGAGTATAGTACGGAGACAGTTGCGATTTCCACACCGGAGAAAGCCGGAGAATCAAAAGACAATGATGTACGACTGACCAGTTATTCTTCGCTTGTTGAAAAAGACGGAGATATGGAAAAGATCAAAGTGGATCCGATCTACTTTGAGTACAATAAATGGGATATAACACCCCAGGCAGAAACGGAACTCAATAAAATTTTGTTCGCAATGGAGAAATTCCCGAACGTAAAAATTAAGATTGAGTCTCACACAGATGCAAGAGGATCAGATAGCTATAACCTCAAGCTCTCTGATAACAGAGCGAAATCAACAATGGATTACCTGATTTCTCAGGGAGTAGATCCGGATCGTATCGAAAGTGCTACCGGTTATGGAGAAACACGCCTGAAAAATAAGTGCCGTAACGGAGTAAAGTGCTCGGAAGAAGATCATTTTGTAAACCGTAGATCTGACTTTATAGTAATTAGTAAATAGTGTTGTGTAAGTTGATTGTGGGAAAAAGGGCGGCCGGTAAAGGCTGCCCTTTTATGTATATCGCAACTATTGTACTTGTGTAAGTAAAGTGAAAAATGAAATAAAAAGCGTATTTTTAATTCTGATTCAAAAAAAAGCTGAACATGATAAAAAGCATTTTTTTCCTTTTACCGGTGGCACTGGTTTTGTCCTGTGGCAATTCGAAAGAAAAAGAAACTTCTGCCGAATGTGTAGAAAAACTGAAAGAGGATTGCATCTGTACAATGGAGTATAATCCCGTTTGCGGATGTAATGGTAAAACATACGGAAACGCCTGTTCAGCCCAGTGTCATGGTATAACAGAGTACACGCAGGGAGAATGTCCTTAATTTTTCCCCAGAATACTTTTCCATTTCGGGTAATGATAGAGGATCACCAATAGTGTAACCGCCAACGGAATTCCCGTTTCAACCAGTTCGTGCGGACGATTGTCAAGAAACGCATGTAGCAGGAATATTGTAAGGATAACCGGCATTAAAAGAATTCCTCCCGCCAGACGTGTGCGTGGGATAAGAAGTAATATGCCCGAAAATACCTCAAGGAAACCAATGATTTTAGTGAATCCTGATTGACAAAGAGCGGAAATAACATTTCGGTATTCCAAAGGAAGTGTACTGTCAGGTCCGTAAACTTTACACTCTGATAAAAAGTGCTTGTTCACTCCTTTGTAAATAAAAAAAAGTCCGAGAGCCGCACTTAGTGCGAAAATAACATAGGATAAATACTTATTCATAAAAAGGTTGTTTTAAGAAATCATAACCGGATACAAGAATAAGTAATTCTGAAATGCGAAGCCAGTGAGGTAAGTTATTTTTAGGGAAAATACCTCAAAAGGGGTAGAGGCTGATTAAAAAAATATAAAATCAATCCGCACAGCCTAAACTGACTTTCACTATCTTTATGCTATGGTTTACGATTTGTCACAACACGGAGGGGTTTTTAATACGTTTGTAGCGGAATTACGTGATGAGCGCATTCAGCAAGACCCCATGCGATTCAGAAGGAATCTGGAGCGTATCGGAGAAGTTTTAGCGTATGAGCTGTCTAAAAAACTACCAATGGAAGATAAAATGGTTACGACTCCTTTGGGACAAAAAGAAATGAAAGTAATCCGTGAACAGCCGCTTATAGCTTCTATTTTACGAGCGGGATTACCCATGCACCAAGGAGTTCTAAATTATTTTGACAGATCGGATTCAGCTTTTGTTTCAGCTTACAGAAAGCACAAGAACTCGGAGGACTACGATATTAAGGTTGAGTATATGGCGTGCCCGGCGATTGATAAACGGGACCTGATTATTTGTGATCCGATGTTAGCAACGGGTAGCTCTATGGTGATGGTCTATAAATCACTATTGATGAACGGAACGCCAAGATCGGTTCATATTGTAACAGCTATCGCTACACAAGAAGCAATTGATTACACAAGAAGACATCTGCCGGATACTGCATGCATCTGGGTAGGAGGAATTGATACGGAACTTACGGCACAGTCTTATATCGTTCCGGGATTAGGAGACGCAGGAGATCTTGCATTCGGAGAAAAATTGCAGGCATAATGTG
Source organism: Wandonia sp. (assembly GCF_984588085.1). Lineage (NCBI taxonomy): Bacteria > Pseudomonadati > Bacteroidota > Flavobacteriia > Flavobacteriales > Crocinitomicaceae > Wandonia > Wandonia sp. The sequence goes on along the minus strand of NZ_CFIGVI010000032.1, from coordinate 20,217 downwards.
GATACATTACATAACCCTTGCCGGGTTATCTACTTTTAAATTCATGTTTGCCCCTATATATGGTAGGGGAGTGGGGTTAACTTTTTTAGAAACTTATATTGTTACGTATCTCGGAGCAGCAGGCACAGCCGTGTTTTTTTATTTTCTTGCCGGTTTTTTTATGAGAAGAGCTGCTGAGAAAAGAACGAGAAAACGATTAGAGGCGATTTATAATGATGAAGTATATGTAGACCCACGGAAATTTACTTTTGTGAATAAGATGGTCGTGAGAGTAAAAAGAACAATCGGGATCTACGGAATTTCTTTTTATGCTCCCTTTTTTCTTAGCGTTCCTATAGGAACGATTATTACAACAAAATTTTACGGAAGAAATCCAAAGACACTTCCTTTGATTCTTCTCGGACTTGCAAAAAATGCACTGATTACAACTTCGATAGTTTATTGGTTATGGTAACAGATATTTTCTTTGACCTGGACAGAACACTCTGGGATTTTGATACAAATTCGGATACGGCATTACGCGTTGTTTTTGAAGAGTTGGGGTTGGATACTACAATTGAATCAAGAGATAATTTTGTAAAGGATTACATTCGGATTAATGAAGAAATGTGGGATTTATACCGTCAGGGTAAAATCTCCAAAGAATCCCTGAGGGTAAAGCGATTTGATGACGCATTGAAACTACACGGAGTCGATAACCAGAAACTGGCAACAGAATATTGTGATCGTTATATTGATTTCTGTCCTGAGTTAACAGCTACTTTTCCAGGAACACATGATATGTTGGAAGAGTTAAAAGGCCTGGGAAAAAAATTACACATCATAACGAATGGATTTTCAGAAGTTCAGCACCGAAAACTGAGTAATTGTGGTCTGGAAAACTTCTTTGATATTATCATCTGTTCGGATCAGATAGGAGTGAATAAGCCTGATCCGGAAATCTTTCGGGTGGCGATGAAAAAATCAGGAGCAACTGCAGCTGCATCTATGATGATCGGTGATCATCCTGAAATTGATGTGTTAGGAGCAAATCAGGTCGGAATACGAGGTATTCTATTTGATCCGAATGAACACTATCAACCACATCCTTCGATGGAGAGAATAAAGCATTTGGGAGAGCTGCCTTCCCTTGTTCTGGGGATTGCGCTATAAAGAAACCGGGGGGCTGTTTTTACTCAGTTTTTACCAGAGATATTTTCAGAGGTAACTTGTTCTTGTGAGGATGAAACAGATAAACATCCAGCTTTTTCCTATTAAAACAGTTGAACTTATAACGAATAGCCCGGGGAAAGTCATGTGACGGATTTTCAAAAAAGAACTTTTTCCCTTTGGACTGAAAAGCAATTTCCTTACCCTGATTCTGACTGTAAACACGGGCAGAGTAAACAAATCGTTTCCCTGTATAAACAAGGCGTAAATCTTCATGTTTCGTCGTATCTCCGTTATCGGAGATCAGGTAACCGGTACCTGTTAATTCATTAGGGTTCTTACTTTTTTCCCAAACCTCAAATCCTTTGTTATTGACATAACTCCATGTTCCCACTAATTTGTCCGCTTTTTTGGGAAGTTGTTGACCGAATGCAATCGGATACAGAAATAAAAAGAGCAAAGTAGAGCTAAATACGCGAATTGGTAACATATAAAACGGTTTTTCAGAACATCGAAAGTACAGATGTATTTTAGTATTACAGCAATTTACGCGAAAAAAATCACAATTATAATTTTAAAAAGCAGGAACAATTAATAGTTCGGGTTGACGACGTAAATATGCGGGGGATGGACAAAAAGAGGTTTCTTTTCGGGATTCCAAAAGTACAGATGAATTTCGTCGTTTTCTCTTGCTGTTTCCGGAATTTCGAATGCGATAAAGAAAGAACCTGACTGTTTAGTTTCCAGTCGTACCTGATCCCAGGCCTGATAGTATAAAGGTTGTTCATCCTTGATACGCATTTCACCCTGATTTTCCAGTACAGCGACGAAAGGAAGTGAAGTCGTCGCACTATCATGCCATCCTTTAGCTTCTACAAGAATATAAGTCCCCGGTTGTCTGAGCTGCTTTACCGGTATGCGAATATCTCCGAAAAACTCTTCGGATAAGGTATCTTTCTTCCATTGTGTAAAAAGCTCCGGAGAGTTGGATAAGCTATAATCATGTTCAAATTTTCGGTTAAATCCCGGAGCTTTTTCCCAGACAGAAAAATCAGCATTAAAGAAATCCTCGTGCCGGACGACTTTCGGATATTTTCTACGAATGATTTCATATAAAACAGGGTGATGACGTCGGTTTACACGAGCCAACATGACATATTCTTCTTTCTCCGCATTTTGAATCAAATCGGATAGATGGTATATTTCCTCTGTCTCTTCGATCAGTGTCATTTCGAAATCCTGCGACATATTTTCTGCCCGACCGTAGTAATTCAGGTAATTTGTATTGGTAACATTCACCAGTCGTATCATCTTGTCCGGGTCAATCTGTTGGTCATATTCGGAGATGAGTCCGGCAACTTCCCGGAAAGGTTCAAAGTGAACCGGACGGGTCAATTTGCCTAACGTCAGTGAGTGTATGGAAAGTAAAACACAAACAAGTACCAATAAGCGGGTATATTTCTGTAAATCAATAGAACTTAGCATGTGTCCAAGCCCAAGAAACAGAAAACCGATGGTAAAGAGTTGTCCGGGTTCTCTCAAAATAGGAGTGTAAAGAATAGATACAGCGTGTCCTGCAAAGTAAATGCCAAAGAAAATCAACAGAGGAAAAGCTGTTAGCTTATCTATTGTCCGTTTATGGGCATAATAAGCAAAAGAAATTCCCCCGGCAATCAGGATGAACAAAAGCTGTGAATCGTTGAAGTACAGTTTGAAGAATTCAAAAAGCCAAAATGATCCGGGTTTCCCTAACCAACCCAGACCTCCTTTTGAAAAATGGTGCAGTGTCAGATCAATATGAGGAATGAAAGCAATGAGTGCGAGTATCCCTGTGATGATAAACCCTGTTAGTTGTTTTTTATTGAGATAAAACAGGGCGATAAAGGAAATGATGGCTGCACAAACAAAGGCATAATAATGCGAGTACATCGACCCCGTAAGTCCAATGAAAATAAGCAGTAATCCTTTGAAATAAATCGTTTTTTCAGTTTGATTTCTGTAATCAAGAATGCCATAAACGAGTAGCGTGATAAAGAAAAATCCGGGGGCATACGGCCGGCTAAGCGAAGTATGCAGAATCGGGAATACAAAAATTGAAAGTCCTGCAACAGCCAGTAAAGCAGCTTGCTTTGAAAAAAAACGAATTCCGGTTTTGTACAACAAAGCGATTCCGCCAAGACCAAATAGCACGGCAGGCAGACGAAATACAAACGCTGAGTCTCCAAACCAGTGAACCCAGTAGGTTAACAGAATCTGAAAGAAAGCGGGGTGCATATCTCCACCTACACCAACGGAAATAAGTTCACTAAAGTCATGAACATTTGTCCGGTTCCAGGCGCTTAGTTCGTCATGAGACATTCCCTGGGTAAGTAGAAAAATCAGTCGGAGAATAATTCCGACTGAGAAAATGATAAAGAAACCGTAGTGTTCCCTAAATGTATCTTTAAGCTTGTTTTGCATGATTTTGCTGCATTGCTTTTTCGTAGAGTACGATACCTGCCGCTACACTCACGTTAAAAGAAGATATCGCTCCGAATAACGGAATTTTAGCTCTTTTGTTGCAGTATTTCATGACTTCGGGAGAAATTCCGTTTTCTTCAGATCCCATTACAATTGCTGTTGCTCCTGTGAGGTCAGTATCGGGAAGAAGACCTTCAGTTTTCTCCGTACAGGCCACGATCTTAAAATCGTATTGTTGAAGCATAAGGAGAACATCCTGCAAGTGATCTTCACGACATACAGGAATTCTATTTAATGCACCGGCAGACGTTTTAATTGCATCCGGCGTAATTTGTACCGATCCGCGAGCCGGGATAATAATAGCGTGAACACCCAGACATTCAGCTGAGCGTGCAATTGCTCCGAAATTTCGTACATCCGTAATGCGATCAAGTACCAGTAAATTAGGTGTTTTTTTCTCTTCGAGCAGTGACTCAACAATATCAACTGTTTTGTAATACGAAACCGGAGATATGAATGCAACTACTCCCTGATGGTTATTAGCAGTTACCTTATTGAGCTTTTCAACCGGAACAAACTGAAGATTATAATCTTTACCTTTCAGTATTGCTTTCAACTCGTTGAAGAGTTCCTTGTTCATTCCTTTTTGAATAAGTATTTTATTCAATTCCTTCCCTGCTCGGATAGCTTCAATAACGGCACGTACACCGAAAATATAATCTGTATTTTCTTTCATCTGGATAATCTATAAATCAAAAGTAAGTAATTGGAACGAAACGAGGTTATTTACCTGCTTTTTCATTGCAGCGGGCACATTCTCCCAAAATCAGGAAATTGGCTTCCTTTTGCGAATAACCGGCAGGAAGGGAAACTTTGGGTTGATTACTGTCATCCAAACACTCTGTCTTTTGACATTTAACACACTTAAAATGAATGTGCTCATGGTTGTGTCCATGGTCGTCGTGACAATGATCTTCGCATAACGCATAACGCTCCAGTCCGGTTTCATCAATGACCTTGTGTATCAGCCCCTTTTCTTCAAATGAATGCAGAGTACGGTATAAAGTTACCTTATCCAGGTCTCCTGAAAATTCTCCCAGTAAATCGTGGATAGAAAGACCCAGACCGGGGTTCTTCTGAAAGAAATCCAGAATCGAAATTCTTCCATCTGTGATGCGTAAGCCTTTTTCTTTAAGCCGATGTGCCAAATCCATGCTCAAAATTAGCGAAAATTAACCAAAGCGTAATCCCGCAACCTCTAAAATTATCTCTATATTTGCAACAGGATTGCATATAATGAAGATACTGGTATTCTTTTTACTGCTACTTTCTTTCTCTGTCGCAGGGCAGACGTATTCTCTGAAACTTGAAGTCAGGTCAGAGGAGGATCATGGTTTAATTCCGGGTGCAAAAGTGGAGTTGGTTGAAGACCACCGGAAACATTATCTGGCAGAAGGTACATTGGAAATAGAGGTGCAACACCCGACTCATCACCTGCATATTACTTCTTTGGGGTACGAGACAGTCGAAATGGATATTGATCTGGAAAAGCAGACAGAATATACGGTTTATATGCACCTGACCTCTATCGAACTGAAGGAAGCAATTGTACAGCACGACATGGTGAGTTCCTCGGACAGGAATGCATCTATCACAATCACAGGGGTGGATCGTGATGCCATATTGTTATCGAACGCGGGAAGTTTCGCCGAGAATCTGGAGTCAATTCCGGGGGTTTCTGCGATTAACGTGGGAGTTGGGATTGCAAAACCTGTTATACGGGGATTGTCCGGTTTGCGAATACAGGTTGCGGATGCCGGTTTGCGTCAGGAAGGGCAGCAGTGGGGAAATGACCATGGATTGGAAATGGATCAGTACGGCATTGAGCGTCTGGAAGTGATCAAAGGCCCTGCTTCAGTTGTTTTCGGACCGGATGCAATGGGAGGTGTTATTCACGTATTACCAGAGGTATGGACACCTGAAGGGCAGATAAATATTGATCTGTTGGGAGGTGGAAAAACAAATAACGGAACAGGCTTTGGCTCCATAGGGATCAAAGGGACAAAAAAGAATATCTTTTTTAGTTTGCGTTCCAGCTATAAAGATTACGGTGATATGACAATTCGTTCGGATTCGTTTAACTACAATACGTTTCGTTTACCGGTTTACGAAGAGCGATTAAAAAATACCGCAGGAAATGAATTGAATTTTTCCGGGGTAGTAGGGTACAAAGGAGATTGGGGAAAGGTTTTTGTCAAGGCAAGTCAATACCGCCTGAAGCAGGGATTGTTCAGTGGGGCTATCGGAATTCCGCAGGCATACGGATTGGGGCACGAAGATGATTATCGGAATATTGAGTTACCTGCTCAACATGTGGTTCACACAAAAGTGGATGGTCACGGGCAGTTTCGGGTGCGTAGAAACCTGATTTCGGTTGATGCCGGATACCAAAGAAATAATCGACTGGAGAAATCAATGGCGCATTTTCATGGATATTCCCCGGCAATTACATCAGATACAGCACATCGGTTTTTATTGGAAACCTATCAGTTGCGTACTTCTGTAAAAACGACCTTCAATGTTGCAACAAAACTTACTTATGGTCTGAGTTTACTGTATCAGGAAAACAAAATTGACGGATTCGAATACCTGATTCCGAATTATCGATCAGCCGAAGGAGGTGTATTTGTTTTATTAGAACATAACTTTACGAAAAAATGGGCGACCAACTTTGGAATTCGGGGAGATGTGGCAAAAGTTATCTCGGAAGAATACCGCAAACCGGTATATGATCAGGATTTGAATGTCGTGGGAGAAAATCTGCTTTCTCCGGATATCGACCGTTTTTTCTTCAATGGAGGTGCACAGGCCGGATTTAGTTATCATCCCAATCACAATTCCAACATCAAATTCAACTTTGGAAAAACCTATCGGTTTCCAAGAGCGGTTGAATTGGCGGTTAACGGGGTGCATCACGGAACTTTTCGCCATGAGCAGGGAGACGCAAACCTTCAAACAGAAAACGGATATCAGTTCGACCTGAGTTATGAGTTTCACACCAATACTTTTTTACTGACGTTATCTCCTTTTTTCAACTATTACCAGAATTTTATTTTTCTGAGAGCTTCCGGAGCTTTTTCCCCCTTACCCGATGCCGGACAGTTATATAAATACACGCAGGCAGATGCCTTTCTTACCGGGGGAGAGTTATTGGTAGAATATCATCCGTGGAAATGGTGGCATATAGCAGCAAAAACACAATATGTATATGGGTATAACCTGAATTCTTACAGGAATCTGCCTTTCATCCCCCCGTTTGAAGTCACGTTGGAATTTGATTTTATTATGGAAATGAAAGGTAGATTAGAAAAACTATTTTTTAAACCCCACGTTACAGGAGTTACTGCACAAAATAAGGTGGACGTAAACGAGAAAACGACTCCAGGGTTTTTTCTGCTAAATGCTGATATCGGAGCAACTATTCAACTGACGAAAAAGCAAAAAGTGATTGTCTCACTGGGATTCCGAAATATATTGAATACCCCCTATTACAGGCATTTAAGTCGATACAGGATTCTGGATCTGACTGAACAGGGATTCAATTTGGTTGGTTCGGTTCGTTTTCCACTTGAATTCGCTTTTTAATGAATTGTCCATACCTTTGAAGGATGGATTCGAAAGTATATTTTATTACCGGAATAGGTACAGATGTTGGAAAAACGGTTGTCTCAGCGATTGTTTCTGAAGCACTGAAAGCAACGTATTGGAAACCCATACAATCAGGTTCGGTAGAAGGGACGGATCGTAAAACGATAGAAGCCTTGTGCTCCGATGCGGTCAAAACACTTCCGGAGGAATATATCTATGAAGCTCCGGTATCTCCGCACCTTGCAGCAGAAATGGAAAACAGCGAAATTGATGTTTCCCGGTTATTACTTCCGGATGTCACAGGAAATCTTGTTGTTGAGGGAGCGGGAGGATTAATGGTACCGATAACAAAAGATTTCTTATTTGCAGATTGGATTAAAACACTTAAAGTTCCGGTTATCATCGTTTCCCGACATTATCTGGGAAGTATCAACCACACGTTATTAACTGTAGCGCAATTGAAACAGCTGGAGGTTCCTGTAGCGGGGATTATTTTCGTAGGGGCGGAAAATACAGATACGGAATCAATCATAGAACAACATACGCAAGTCCCTGTTTTGGGAAGGATTCCGGTTGTGGATGAACTGACCCCGGACTTTATTAAAGCCGAGGCAAAAAAATTAAACCTGTCCTGATTCGGATAATAAAAGATTCAGAAAATATGAGCACTGATTTACTGGCAAGAGATAAAAAATACGTTTGGCATCCGTTTACGCAAATGCAAACAGCTCCCGATCCTATTGTGGTGGTGGGAGCTAAAGATGCGATATTGACAGATGAAGGCGGAAAGGAATATATCGACGTGAACTCATCCTGGTGGGTGAATGTGCATGGCCATGGACGTCCCGAGTTAAAAAAAGCGTTACAAGAGCAATTTGATGAAATCGATCACATTATTTTTGCGGGAGCAACCCATCCCAAGGGAATTGAACTCTCCGAACGAATCTGTAAGTTGCTGCCGGGCAATTTTTCAAAAGTATTTTTCTCGGATGATGGTTCGACAGCAATTGAAGTAGCTCTGAAGATGGTGTTCCAGTTTTGGCACAACCAGGGGCAACCCAAACGCAGAATAGTAGCATTGGAAGGAGCTTATCACGGTGATACATTCGGGGCGATGTCAATAGGGCAAAGAGGATACTTTAACGAACCGTTTGAACATTTCTTTTTTGATGTAGACTTTCTTCCTTTTCCGGATGGAACGAATACGGATGAGGTGATTCGAAGAGCGAACGAGTTAGCGGATTCGGGAGAAATTGCAGGTTTGATAGTCGAGCCTTTGGTGCAGGGGTCGGCCGGAATGAGAATGTATTCCGAAGAGGTGTTGGATGAGTTAGTCAGAATTTTCAGAAAAAAGGGAGCAAAGATTATTTTTGATGAAATCATGACCGGTTGGGGACGGACAGGAAAAATGTTCGCCATGGAATACTGTACAGAATTGCCGGATATCACGTGTGTATCAAAGGGGTTGACCGGTGGAGTGATGCCTTTGGGGCTTACCATTGCAACCGAAGAGATTTATACTGCATTTTTATCGGAAGATAAATTGAAAGCACTGTTGCATGGTCATTCATATACAGGGAATCCATTGGCATGTGCGGTTGCCTGTGCGAGTATGGATATTTTTGAAACCGACGAATCCAAAGAAAATGTCCAAAGAGTAGCCGGGAAAATGAATGATTTTGCTACCCGGCTTTCCACTCATTCCGGATTCACAAATATACGTGTGCGGGGAACCATTTTAGCCGTAGAACTGGTTGTGCCGGAACAAACGGGATATTTTGCCTCTGTACGTGATCAAGTCTATCAACACTTTCTGGATCAGGGAATCTTGTGTCGCCCCTTGGGGAATGTTGTCTTTTTTAATCCGCCCTATTGTATAACAGATGATCAACTAGAGAAATGTTTTGCTGCCTTGATTGATTTTCAGTAAATTTTCAAAAAAGTAAGAAAATTTGTAACCTCTTTTTATTTCCTGTTGTCAAAGAGGCAGAAACAATAAAAAACAACAAAAATGGAAATTGAAGGAATTTTGGCATTGTTAATCCCGTTTGCAGCAATGGCAATGGCTTTTGGAATTGTCTATTTGAACAGAACACAAAAGACAAAAGAGAAATTAGCGATGTTGGAGAAAGGATTTTCTCCCGAAGAGATCAAATCAGTGTACGAAGCTAAAAGTAAATCGGAAGCCAACTCAGGTTCGGGAAGTAATCCATACCTGTGGATTGGAGCCGGAGTTGGTTTGTTGGTGGGGCATGCTTTGACATTACTCATACCTATAGATAATACGCTTGCCTATATGACCTGTGCTTTTCTTTTTGCAGGAGTTGCCTTACTTATTCAACGTAAATACGACAATAAAAAATTGAATAATTGACAGACTCGGAACTTATTGATCGGGTTTTAAAAGGAGAGAGGCATGCATTTACTATTCTGGTAAACAATCATAAGGACATGGCTTTCTCTCTGGCACTTCGAATAACAAAGAGTGAAAATCTGGCGGAAGAGGTAGCGCAGGATGCTTTTTTGAAAGTATACACTGCGCTTTCCGGGTTTCGTAAAGAATCCAGATTCACAACATGGTTGTACCGGATTGTTATAAACGCTGCTTATACGAAACTAAGAGAGAAAAAGCCCTACGAAAAGGTTCAGTTTAATGACAATTTTATCGAAATCGAAACCGGTTTAGATGGTTTTGATCGGTTGTCAGTAAAAGAACGGGGAGAAAGTATCAAGAAAGCCCTTGGAGAACTTGAGAAAATGGATGCGATCATCCTGACTTTATTTTACCTGGAAGAATATTCGGTCGAAGAAATGGTAGAGACAACAGGACTTTCCAAAGCAAATGTTAAAGTAAAACTGCATCGCGCCCGTAAAAAACTGGCGGAGGTTATTGAGAAAAAATATGTTGAACTCCTGAATTAGTAAACATGAAAGAAGAATTGAAAACAAGTTTTCGGGAAAGCTTTGTTCAGGAAACGAGTGCTGATTTTACAGAAAGCGTTTTGAAGAAAATTGAAGAAAGAGAGCGGGTTTCCCGGAAGCAACCGGAGCGAGCCGGGCTTTGGGTGTATCTGATTGTATTTGCTATTATAGGGCTTCCGCTGGCTTTGGTGATTGGGTATGCTATTTCTTTGAGTTTGCCGGTTCAGATCCCGGATCTGGAGATAAAATTAATCAGTGAGTCGGAAAGCAGACGTATTGGTAACTTTTTTATTGAGATTATGCCTTATACACTCTTTTTGTTTGTTTTCTGTTTTGTTTCTTTTTGGGAAACCCTAAGACGAGGGAGAAGAGTGAAGATCTGACAGGAGTAATTAGCGTGGTTATTATTTCCTGCAATGACAAAACAAACTTCGTTATTTCTCCCAAAATCACTAACTTTGCCCCATAAATTGAATTCAGGGAAATGTTTGAAAATCTTACGGACAAAATAGAAAGAGCCTTTAAGGTTCTTAAAGGACACGGACAGATCACGGAGATAAATGTCGCGGAGACACTGAAAGAGGTGAGAAGAGCCTTGCTTGACGCGGACGTGAATTTTAAAACAGCGAAAGAGTTTACACAGTCTGTAAAAGAAAAAGCGCTTGGACGTAACGTATTGACTTCAATATCTCCCGGTCAGCTTTTGACTAAGATCTGCCATGAAGAATTGGTAGAGTTGATGGGAGGTGCAGAGGCCGAACTTCAGTTTCAGGGAAGTCCCGGAATTATCCTGATGTCAGGATTACAAGGGTCGGGTAAGACTACTTTCTCCGGGAAACTGGCTAATTTCCTGAAAAACAAAAAGGGTAAAAAACCACTTTTGGTAGCCTGTGACGTATACCGTCCGGCCGCGATAGATCAGCTGCATGTTTTGGGTGACCAGTTGGGAATCGAAGTTTTTTCAAATAAAGAAGAGAAAAACCCGGTAAAAATTGCTGAGGCTGCGATGCAGTATGCAAAAAGCAATTCATTCAATGTTGTGATTGTCGATACGGCAGGTCGTCTTGCTGTAGATGCAGAAATGATGAATGAGATCGAAGCCATTAAAAAGGCTTTGAACCCGACAGAGACTTTATTCGTGGTCGATTCCATGACGGGTCAGGATGCTGTCAATACGGCTAAAGCATTTAACGATCGCATAGACTTTGATGGTGTTGTTCTTACCAAATTGGATGGTGATACCCGTGGTGGTGCGGCGCTTTCTATCAAAGCAGTAGTTGACAAACCAATTAAGTTTGTTGGTACCGGGGAGAAAATGGACGCACTGGATGTTTTCTATCCGCAACGTATGGCAGACCGTATTCTCGGGATGGGAGACGTTGTTTCTTTGGTAGAACGGGCTCAGGAACAATTTGATGAAGAACAGGCTCGTAAACTGCAAAAGAAAATTCAGAAGAATCAGTTTGATTTTAATGACTTTCTGGGGCAGTTACAGCAGATCAAAAAGATGGGGAATGTAAAAGACCTTTTGGGGATGGTACCCGGAATGGGAAAAGCATTGAAAAATGTGGATATTGAGGATGATGCTTTCAAACATATTGAAGCGATTATTCATTCGATGACCCCTGCGGAAAGATCGAATCCGGCATTGTTGAACGGAAGTAGAAAGAAACGAATTGCGACAGGTTCCGGAACAAGTATTCAGGAAGTAAATAAATTGATCAAACAGTTTGATGATACCCGTAAAATGATGAAGGTTATGGGGAACAAACAGGAAATGATGAAAATGATGAAGCAAATGAAAAACATGCCGGGCGGAATGCCGGGAATGTAATTCATCTTGATACAGAGAACACAAGAGGAGTCATAAGTTGACTCCTTTTTTTATGGATTACGAATTCACTACCAGTTTGTATCCTACTCCACGAATATTAACGATGCGGATACGCTCATCTGCCTCCAACTTCTTACGGAGCCGTGAAATAAAAACGTCCAGTGTGCGTCCTTCATAATCTCCTTCATCTCCCCAGACCTTGTGAAGCAATATATCCCGATCTATGGTTTCGTTAGCAGAGCGGATTAATACAGCAAGGAGGTCTGCTTCCTTACTGGTAAGTTTAGTAACGGTATTCTCAAATAGTAAGGTCATATTGACCAGATCTAACCGGGTAGCACCGAAAGAAAGTGTCTCGGTATTTGTTTTTGTCTTCCTTGTTCTAAAAAGAAAGACACTTAGTAATAACAAAAGCGAACCGGAAATGATCCAGAAGGTATACGAGCTACCTGCTTGCCGATTACCTGCATGTTCTTCTTCTGAAGGAGCTGCTGTTGTATATGCTGAAGAAGTGTCAGTAAAAGAAAAATAGAGTTGATAACAGGCTTTCGGATAATCCCGTTCTTTGCAGGCTATTTCATCAGTCGATACAGAGGGAGTTATTTCATAACTGTATACAATTTTACGGGTTGAACAATCGAGTACCTCCACCAGATAGCTTTCCGAAATATTCATTTTTTTGAATACCTGTTCTACCGAATGGCTCAGTCTTTCAGTAATAAGGTGGAAATCATTTTCAAATCTAATTTCATATTTACTTCCTGTCTTCTCTATCGGTAAAATCCTGGACGAAGAATCCCCTGATTCCAGTAATAATTCATGTCCTATCATGCGTAATGCAACGAGAATATGGTCCTCGTTACCGGTTGCCTGCGAGTAACCTCGTACAGGGAAAAGGGTAGGTATACTGAAAATCAGAGTAAGATACAGTAGAGTAATTCTTGGTTTTTTATTTGAAATACAGGTTGATAAAGAATTTTGCATTGGTTTTACATTAATTTACACGAGTTAACGCTCTCCGGAAATAAGACATTCTACTTTAGATACAACAAAAAATAGTAAAAGATGAAAAGAAGAACGTTGATTTTATTTTTGGCTGTATCAGGTATACTTGCCAATTCCTGTATCCGGTTGCATGCAAACATAAAAAATAAAAGCATATCCGGACTAAAACTATTGAAAATGAATAACTCCAATTCCGGGGATACAGATCAGATAGCCGACTATATCGTAGAACTATTTGAGGATAGTAAAGGAAATATCTGGATGGGAACAATGACGAAAGGAGTTGTATGTTATGACGGAAATTCACTGACCTATTTTTCTCAGGAGAATGGTTTACCTTCCAATATTGTGGTAGGCATGGTTGAGGATAAAAAAGGACAAATCTGGTTGGCAACACATGCCGGACTTTCAAAATACGATGGTAATTCGTTTACCAATTATACTACAGAAGAGGGATTGGTACATAATCGTGTTTCAGAACTTATGATCGACCGATCCGGAATGCTATGGGTAGGAACATGGGGAGGGGTCAGCCGTTTTGATGGGCAACAGTTTACAACATTTGAGCTTCCTGCCCCCAAGCTACAACTCCCTGAATACAATTCGACGTATGAATGGGTAACCGGAATTGTTGAAGATCATGAAGGAAATATCTGGATCGGGAGAGATGGGCTGGGGGTTTGCCGGTATTCTCCTTCTGCCAAAGAAGCATTTACTTTTTTTACAAAAAAAGACGGATTACTCTCAAATAATGTTCAGGATCTATTGGAAGATAAGCGTGGTAATATATGGATCGCAGCACGAATAGGAGAAAAAGATCACCCGGATCCGGATAAAAGAACGGGTTCCGGAGGAGTTGTTTATTTTGATGGAGAGACAATCAGGACTTTTCCGGAAGTAAAAGGGTTAAGTGCTTCAGATAGTTATGTTTTATACGAAGATAAGGAGGGGCATATTTGGATTGGAGTCAATCAGGTGGGAATTTATAAATACAATGAGTTGTCGTTTACCTTATTTGATCAGGTAGATCAGGATGATCTGATGCCGTTTGGATTTGGTGTGCAGGGTATATTGAAAGACGCTAAGAATCAATTGTGGATAGGAGTATCCGGTGGATTATTTCGTCTGGAGGGAGACACTGTTACTAATGTCAGAAGATCCGATTTAACAAACTGTAAAAACTAATAAGTAATCAGGTTCAGTTGAGAAGATTTTGGTGTTTGTTGTTACGAATTACGCACGTATTTTCTGAATTGTTATTTTTTGGTCGGAATGATCTGAATTAAAATATTGGTAGAAATAACAATAACATTTTTGTATATATTTGAAGCCTTAATTTGTTGAGAGGGTTT
>NZ_CFIGVI010000032.1:0-5747 GCF_984588085.1 Wandonia sp. | reverse complement strand
GTTTAACTCAATGGAAATGAGGATAGAATCCACCTAATAAAAATCACAGTTATCTTAAGCCACAGAAGATAATTTCAACGGTATAGACAAAGTATGTTAACACAAAACCACGAAGTAACTTTGTTCTCTTTACGGAGGAAAGGATTAACAATTTCGTTTTTATTCATACTGTTTATACTAATGATGGGGTGTGGCAAACCCTCTAAAACTGAGAAGGGATATGTAACTGATAAAGTTTTCGATAGTATTTATTTCGAAACAGCAGTTACTATTGCTGCTTTAGACCTGAACCGGGCAATAGATATTTCAGATTCGCTGTATAATCATTCAGTATCGGAAAGACATAAGTTAAAAGCCCTAATGTTGTCTTCTACTCTTTTTCAGCAAAAAGGAGAAATTAAAAAATCGATTCAATATGCCGAAATGGCGGATCAAATTGCAGTTCGTAACAAATTCTATGATTGGGAGGCGAGAATAGCCGGGTTCTTATCTACGCAATACAGAAATCTGGAACTTTTTGAACAGGGAGAATTTTATCTTGAGAAAGGTAAAAAAGTTAGTGATAAAATTAAAGAAGAGCAGCAAAAAGTTGTTTACCTGGGAATGATCTATGAGGAAACGGCGTATTACGAAATTGAACATGGAAATTATGAGGCAGCTTATAAAGCTGCTTTAACAGCTGAAGAGTACTTTAATCGTATCACTGACGAGACGAACAAAAACTATTTTTTTGCAACCAATGAGGAATTATTTGGAAGAATTTGTACCGGGCTGGAAAAATGGGACGAGGCGTTGTTACATTACAGCAATTCTATGGAAAGTCTCAGTAATGTGACACAGCGGGATGCAGTTCTTAACTGTTTTGTGTATAGCGGACTGGGAAGAGTATATCTTGAAAAAAAAGAATCGGAGTTAGCGATAGAGAGTCTAAGGAAAGCGGAACAACTTGTTGAGAACTCCAATCATCTGGAGTTAAAAGTGGAGGTGTATAAAACATTTTCTGAGTATTTCAGGTGGGTTGGGAATTACAGTGAATATACGGTCTATCATGATAAATATATGGATGCTTTTCAATTGAGTGAAAAAAAGAAAAAGCAATCCATTGATAAATTTATCAGTTCTGTTCAGTCCCGGGAGCGGACATTGTCTTACAATCGGAATGTTTTACTTACGTTATTGTCCGTATTGTTGGTTGTAATGATTTCCAGTATCTTCTTTTATCGACGTAGTAAAAAACGTGATTTTGCACGTTTCAAAGCGGTGATGAAAAAAATACAACAAGAACAGCAGAGTAAAACAGTGACGGAATCTGTTGAGAAAAAAGAGCAAAAAAAGGTCCGGAAAAAAATTATGTCGGAAGCTGTCGAATCTAAACTACTTAATGACCTGGAGGAGTTTGAAAAAGGAATAAAGTTTACAGACAAACAAATCTCCCTTCCTGTTTTGGCAGGTATTCTGAATACCAACACAAAATACTTGTCGTATGTACTAAATACGCATAAAAATAAAGATTTTAGTACCTACATTAATGAACTTCGGATTAACTACATTATTAAAAAAATGGAAACAGACGAGACGTTTCTTCATTATAAGTTAAGTGTATTATCCAATGAATGCGGTTTTTCTTCACACAGTAAGTTTTCAGCTGTTTTTAAATCAGTGACCGGGTTTTCTCCCTCTGCTTTTATTTCCTATCTGGAAAAAAGTAAGAACGAAAAGTAAACAAGTGTTCTATCATCAATTGAATATGTAGTTCGAATCCCATTCAAGCATTAAACAGAATACCTATTCTCTTTTTAGCAGTCGTATTTTTTTGTTCTATAAAAGTACATTATGTAATGCTTTTGTAGAGCTGTTTTCATTCTATTTAGAATTCATCGAAATATTCCGATAGCTATTCCGTATCCAAGCCTAATCAATTGGTTTAAAACTTATTTAGGCTGTCTGTATTCCTGAATATGGACAGTGTTCTTCTTAAATGTAAGCCATAAATACTAAATATTTGCACTCTTACAATTAGGCACACTTAAATTAATCAATAGTACAAAATGAAACAAATACTTACAATGTTAGGAGTCTCGTGCTTCTATTTTTTGGCGGATGCAGGTCCGACTCATGTTACATGTGGAGATGAAATTAGTCTCATTCAGCATCATTACTCAATTAGCTATGGTGATACTATCGAAGCAGGCGTGGCTCTGGAGCACGAAATAACTACTTCCTGGAGTGTTTCGCCTGCGTCAGGCGTAAATAAAGCTTCAGGATCGGGAAAAACAACGGGTGATTTAATTTTTTCTCAACCGGGAAAATATCAGATCACATTTCAGATTCCTGCGCATGGAGATCATCCAGCAAAAACGGAAACAGCTCTTGTTGAAGTAAGTAATGTGAAAATGATATTTGATACACAGAAAATCAGCTTTTCGAGACCGCTTACTACCGGAGATGCCTCGGGAGTGATCATGACAGTTCCTGTAGAAGTGAAAACATATGACAGTAAACCATATGATTATACCACGCGTGAGGTACAAACAACAGGAGTGGGGCGTGTTTCTTCGCGTTTGAAAGATGGAAGAGCTTTACTAAAAGAGGGGCAGAACCTACTTCCCTTTGAATTGTCAGGATCAGTATCTCAGCAGGGAAACATTCAGTTTCGTGTCTATGATGATAAAGGTGAAGCTGTTTTTTTTAATTATTCAATAACAAACTAAACATGAAGAAGAATTTACTTTTCAGTAAAGCAAAGTATTTATATAAGCTTATTGGAGCCGGGTGTTTGGCATTGTTTACAACAAACGGTTTTACACAACAGTCAGGGTGCAATCCCCTTCAGCCGTATGATCAGATTCAGTCAGGTTTTCACACCACAATTGCTACACGTCCTGATGGTACATTTCTTATTTGGGGTAGTGGCGCCCATGCGAATGGAAATGGTGGGAATACGTCCAATCATTTAACACCTGTCCAAATTGCTCCAAATCCGGGAACACCTTCTGAGGATTATGCCTATACGGGAATTCCTTTATTTGCAACACTTGCCACTCGGGTTAATACCGCTTTTCAAGGTTTTATATTATCTACGGACGGTTTGTGGTCTTGGGGTGCAAACAGTGTTGCTATAGGTACAGGATTGGATAATATGGCCGGGTTTTCTCAGATAGATATGCCTGTTGGAGTTACTCCCCTGGATGTGAAAAACATGTCTGCTGCATTTGGTGCGTTGGTAATACTTACTCATTCAGGAGATGTATGGGTAAGTGCTACTCACTCATCATTTAATGGGATTGGAGGAACTACACCTGGAGCAGGGGATAATTACTGGTCAAGAGTAACCAGAAGTATTACAGGAAACCCTCCGTTAAGTGGGGTAACAGAGTTTCGGATAACTTCTGCGGGTGCTTTTGCAGTGACTACTACAGGACAATGGTATACATGGGGACCAGCAACTTACTTGGGAGATGGTTCGGCTGTAACTGAACGTAATCGGGCTACACCAATGACAAAGCCTTTTATGGGAAGTCCTGTAATGATAGCTATGACACGGGATTGTTCTACTACAAACCCATCAAGTCTTCCTTCCTCAACACGAGCAAGTTATTTTGCAATTGATCCAGCAGATGGAAAACTATATGCACTGGGTGGTAATACCAGCGGACAATTAGGTCAGAATAATACAGCGCAGTCTGCGGGGTGGGTGCCTGTTCAGAATCCTACAAATACAGGAGACCTTGATAATGTAACCTTTGTAGCAGGAAATGATCATGATGCATGGACTACGCAGACGGGAGCAGTAGCATGTATTCTGACCAGCGGGGAAGTGTATGCCTGGGGAAGTAATAACAATGGAATGGTTGGTGGACCAACAGGAACTTCTTTTTATTCTTTACCAAGAATTCCTCAGGGGTTTAATCCCGGGGATATTGCGACATACGTAGAGGTAGGTGGACATACAACAGCTACAATGAAACAGTGTGCTACCCGCTATTGTTATGTTGGACATAAAATCAATGGTTCGATGGGGGATGGAGTTAACTCCGGAAGCCAAATAACAAGTTTTGATTGTGCGAATACTCCGGAAGGGTTTATTTGTGGATCAAGTACGTATGATGCAGGTGATGCTCCGATTTCTTATGAAAATGGAAATCCTGCAACGCATTATTATGTTTGTGGAGATGAAATCTATTTAGGGACATTGCCTCCTGATCCTGATAACGGAATGAATAATAATGTTGCATCAGGAGCCAATAACATGGGAGTCAATGGTGATAATGCAAATGGTGTTGATGAAGATGGATTGGTGGAAGCAACATTAATTCACACGGCTACAAATCCGAACTTCTCAACGACATTAACCTACATGAATAATTCTTCTGATCCGGCTAATATTTATGCCTGGATTGATTGGAATGATGATGGTGTTTTTAGTGAAGATGAAAGTTTTATTGCAACAGGTCTTGCACCGGATGTTAATCCTCAAAATATAAATCTGAGTTGGACTGGAGTTACAACTTCTTGTGGTTACAAATACATGCGTATCCGGATTTCCACAAATGCATTGACAGATGATCCGGGAACAACGAATATTGATGAAAGAAGCTTCTCGCCTCTTATTCATGGAGAAGTAGAAGATTATTTCATAGATGTGGATATTGCTTCAAATCCGTCAGGTGATTGCGATGGAGATGGTGTAACAAATGGTGATGAGATAGCGGATGGAACCAATCCAAATGATCCATGTAGCTTTATCATTACGAGTCAATCTCTTACTCCTGCTGCAAATTGGGTTACAAGTGATTGTGATGGGGATGGTGTAATCAATGGAACTGAAATTACAGATGGAACAAATCCTCTTGATCCGTGTGATTTAGTAGCGTCCAATATTACTCTGGCTCAATCTAGTATTTGGTTGGATGGAGATTGCGACGGAGATGGGGTAATTAATGGCGATGAAGTAACGGACGGTACGGATCCGAATGATCCATGTGATTTCATTGTTGCGAGCCAAAGTATTCCACCGGTTGCAACATGGGAGAATGCCGATTGTGATGGAGATGGGGTTACAAATGGGACTGAGGTTACAAATGGAACAGATCCTCTAAACCCATGTGAATTGGTTTTGGCTAACCAGACACTGACACCTGATGTGGTATGGAGTTCCGGTGACTGCGATGGAGATGGTGTGACCAATGAAGATGAAATAACGGATGGGACAGATCTAAATGATCCGTGTGACTATTCGATAACAAGTATAACCTTAACACAAGGTGGTGACTGGAATAATGTGGATTGTGATGAGGATGGAGTGACGAACGGAACCGAGATTACAGACGGAACGAATCCGAATGATCCATGTGATTATAGTGCTGCAAGTCAGGTGCTCACAGATGTAGGTGCTATGTGGAATACTGTTGATTGTGACGGAGATGGTGTAACCAATGAAGATGAAATAGCGGATGGTACGAACCCGAATGATCCGTGTGATTATACAGCCGCAAGTGTAACTCTACCTCAGGGAGGTGATTGGAATGCTGCTGATTGTGATGGAGACGGGGTAACGAATGGTGATGAAACCACCGACGGAACTGATCTAAATGACCCTTGTGATTACACAGCGGGAAGTATCACACTACCTCAGGGAGGTGATTGGAATGCTGTTGATTGTGATGGTGATGGCGTGACCAATGAAGATGAAGTCACTGATGGTACAGACCCGGATAACCCTTGTGATCTTAATTTGGCAAGTCAAA